>NZ_JAUQTZ010000044.1:0-45777 GCF_059803845.1 Rhizobium sp. UFLA01-1127
GCTCATGTGGATCGAATTGCCCTCGATAAAGACATCGCCACCGGGGTCGAATTCACGCATGAGGGTCAGCGGCGGACAGTCGCGGCAGACCGCGAGGTCATATTGTGCGGCGGCGCCTTCAGTACACCGCAGTTGCTCATGCTCAGCGGCATAGGCGATCAGGATCATCTGAAGTCTGTCGGAATTGAGCCGGCCGTCCACTCGCCTGAGGTCGGGATGAACCTCCAGGACCATATTCTGCATGGGTCCTGCCTCTGGGAAGCACCGCAGCAGATCGAACATCGAAACAGCGGTGCGGAGGTTCTCGGCTACCTCAAAAGCGACCCCACGCTCGACAGACCTGACATCAGTCTTGTGCAGGTCGAACTGCCCTATGCGAGCGCAGCGATTGGCAAAGCCTTTGGCCCGACACAGAAAAGCTGGGCGCTATGCGCCGGCCTTATGGTGCCGAAAAGCCGCGGTCGCGTCCTGTTGAAGACCAACAATCCCAAAGATCGCCCCGTTATCGAGGCAAATTACCTCTCCCATCCCGACGACCTCGCAGCGCTTGAACGGAGCATTGCGTTGTGCCGTCAGATCGGCAATTCGGAAGCGATGAAGCCATTTGCCGTGCGGGAGATCGCCCCGGGCAAGGAGCTCAAAGGCGAAGAGCTCGCAAATTTCGCGCGCGATGGTGTGACGACCTACAGTCATCCGAGCGGGACCTGCCGAATGGGCGCCGACCCCGGCGCGGTCGTCGATGCGGAGTTGCGCGTCAACGGCGTCGGCAAACTTCGCATTGCCGACAGTTCGATCATGCCACGAATCCCTGCATGCGCGACGATGGCCACATGCGTCTTCATCGGCGAACGTCTCGCCGAGCTTCTCGAAAGAGCCGGTTAGACGTGGACAGGCCATGACCGGGCGCCCCGCAGCGAACAATCTTCAGCTTCATTCGAAGGAGTAGACGAATGGCATATTCCATCAATCTCACTGTGAATGGTGAGCGGCGACTAGTTGACATCGAGGATCCGCGTGTGACGCTTCTCGATTTGTTGCGCAACCATCTGCACCTGACAGGTGCAAAGAAGGGTTGTGATCGCGGCCAATGCGGGGCCTGCACGGTTCTGGTCAACGGACGCCGCATCAACTCGTGCCTGGCGCTGGCGGTGGCTATGGACAACACCGAAGTTCTCACGATCGAGGGCGTTGCCAGCGACGGCCAGCTTCACCCCGTTCAAGAAGCTTTTATTGCGCATGACGGTCTGCAATGCGGGTTCTGCACGCCTGGCCAGATCATGAGTGCTATTGGCCTGATAAATGAGGGACAGGCTGGCGACGACCCCGAACGGATTCGCGAATGCATGAGCGGAAATCTCTGTAGATGCGGAGCCTATCTCGGCATCACACAAGCGATACAGGAGGCTCAGAATAGCCTCTCCGGCACAGACCGCAGGAGTGCGGCATGAACCGGTTTGAATATCTGCGCCCCAATTCTGTTTCGGAGGCGGTTGCCGCGGGATCTGAACCCGGCTCCGCGTATCTCGCCGGAGGAACGAACCTGCTTGATCTGATGAAGGCAGGAATTGACCGGCCGACACGGGTGGTCGATGTGACGCGCCTTCCGGACCTCGACCACATCGAACGCTGCGCCGAGGGCGCATTAAGGATAGGTGCGCTTGTGCGGAATGCGACGCTGGCGCACGACCAGGATTTCGTTCGAAGGTATCCGTCGGTGGCTGAGGCGCTGCTGTCCGGCGCCTCGGCGCAATTGCGCAATGCGGCGACGGTCGGCGGCAACATCATGCAGCGCTCGCGGAATGTCTTCCATGCGGCACTTGCAAGCGTTTCCGATGCCCCGGCTATCGACGCGGCCGAGGACGACGGCAGATACAGTGCTATCCTGGGCTGGAGCAAGGCCTGCAGCGCAGTTCACCCCTCCGATTTCTGTGTTCCGCTTGTGGCGCTGGACGCACTGGTCGAAGTTGAGGGGCAGACTGGCAGACGCGAAGTGTCGCTCGAGAGCTTCTATCATTTGCCAGAGGACTCTCCCGAAATAGCAACGGTGCTTCAACCGGGCGACCTTATCACCGCTGTCATCCTTCCTGCGCGAGCGGGGGCATTTTCAGCAAACGCCTCCTATCTGAAGCTCCGTGAACGCACCTCATATGCTTTCGCATTGGTGTCTGCCGTAGCCTGCCTCGACATCGAAGATGGCAAGATCGCGGAAGCCCGCATTGCTCTTGGTGGGGTCGCACCCAAGCCGTGGCGCGCACGTTCCGCCGAGGACGTTCTCAAAGGAGCGGTGCCCAGCGAAGCTGCGTTTCGTCGTGCCGCGGAGGTCGCGTTGGCTGACGCGCGGCCCAGTCGCGACAACGCGTTCAAGATTGAACTTTCGAGGCGCGTCGTCCTGCGCGTCCTGTTGTCCGCCGCAAGCGGAGGCCCGCAAAGGCTTCCACCACTTCCCTCATCGCCGTTCTCAACCACTCCGGGAGTGCACCAATGACGCATGAATACGGATTTGTCGGCTCGACTCCTCATATTCGCCACGGCTCCAACTCCGGCCAGCCGCTGACACGGCGGGAGGGCGTGCTCAAGGTCACTGGCGCCGCCCGGTATGCCGCGGATTGTTATCCTGAAGGCATGCTCTATGCGGTGATCGTGGAGAGCACGATCGCGCGCGGTCTCGTGACCTCGCTGTCGCTGGCGGCTGCGAAGGCGCATGCGGGCGTCGTGGAGGTGATGACGCCGGAGAACCGGCCGCCGCTTGCGGCGGATCCCAATCTCAGGCCGAACCCGTTCATGATGCGCCTCGATGTGCTTCAAAACAACGTCGTTCGCTACGCAAGGCAACCTGTCGCGGTGGTCATTGGCGAGTCCTTCGAGGCTGCGACTGAAGGGGCGATGCTGCTTGCCCCGCGCTACCAGGCCGAGCTGCCGCGGATCGATCTCGACGACGCCGAGAGTTTTGTGCCTAAAGTCATCCGGGTGGCGAGCCCACCCGAAGAAGTTACGGGCGATATCGAGGCCGGCTTTGCCGCCGGGGCCACTCATGTCGACATCAGGTACGAAACCCCCGACCATTACCACAATCCGCTGGAGCCGCACGCGGTGGTGGCGGTCTGGGAAGGCGACAGGCTGTTGATCGACATGCCAACCCAGAACCCGGCATTCACCCGTTCACAACTCGCCTATATGTTTGGCCTTCATGCGGAGAACATCACAATCCGCAGCCCGCTTGTGGGCGGAGGTTTTGGTGGCAAGGGGATGTTGACCGGGCCCACCGTCCTCGGGATCCTCGCCGCGCGTCTCGTCAACAGGCCCGTCAAACTGGTCCTGCGCCGCGATCAGATGTATGGCCCCGTGGGTCACCGGGCGGCAACGCGTCAGCGGTTACGCCTTAGCATGGACGGCCAAGGAAGACTGACTGCGCTGAGCCATGACACCCTCACGGCGACAAGTTCGTTTGACGAATTCATAGAGCCCGCTGGGGATGCCTCGCACGTGCTTTATGCATCCCCTGCGATTTCCATTACCCACAGAGCGGTGCGACAAGACCAGGGCACGCCAATTTTCATGCGGGCTCCTGGTGAAGCGCCCGGCTCGGCCGCGCTCGAATCTGCGATCGATGAATTGGCGTGGTCGCGGCGCATCGATCCTCTGGATTTCAGGCTTCGCAACTACTCAGAGATCGATCCATTACATCACGCGCCTTTCTCCTCCAAGGAATTGCGAGAATGCTACGCTCAAGGGGCGGAGCGCTTCGGTTGGTCGAGGCGCCCCCTTGAACCGAGACAAATGCGTGACGGCAGTGGTTTCCTGGTCGGCTGGGGAATGGGAACGGCAACTTTCCCGGCGATCACGTTCCAGGCGGCTGCGCGAGCAATACTCCAAAGCGACGGCACAGGGATCATCGAAATCGGATCGGCGGACATGGGGCAGGGCTCCTTGACGGCGCTTGCCCAGATCGGCGCGGACAGCCTTGGACTTGACGTCGAACAAATCGAGTTCCGAGCCGGTACGTCCGATCTCCCCGATGGCGGGATCGAGGGCGCCTCCGCTCACACTGCGACCGCCGGTTCAGCAATCAGCTCAGCTGGGGCAGACGCCATCGCAAAATTGGCGGCTCTGGCGACGCTGGACCAGAACTCGCCCCTCTTCGGGGCGGATAACACCGGCCTTGCCGCGCGCGGCGGCCGACTGTATCGGCGCGACGACGAAAGCCGAAGTGAGAGTTACGCGGAAATTTTGGCGCGCGCGGGGACCAGCGCGGTTGAAGGTAACGGTAAATGCGGCCCGAACCCGGCCGCACAGTCGTATTCGATGCACTCGCATGGCGCAGTTTTTGCAGAGGTCAAGGTTGATCCCGACCTCGGTCAGATCCGTGTCACGCGGCTTGTTGGGGCCTTCGCGGCAGGACGCGTGATTAATCCCCGAATGGTACGGAGCCAGTACTACGGTGGCATGATCTGGGGCCTTTCATTCGCATTGCATGAGGAGGCCGTCATCGATCGACGCACCGGTCTCGTCATGAACGCTGATCTCGCCGAATATCGAATTCCGGTCAACGCGGACGTGCCTTCACTCGAGGCAATTATCGTCGAAGAGCACGACCCGTACGTGAATGCTCTGGGCACGAAAGGCGTAGGCGAGATTGGTATCACCGGTACGGTGGGTGCCATCGCCAACGCGATCTGGCACGCCACAGGTGTCCGCGTTCGCCGGTTTCCCATCCGGATCGAAGATATCATGTTTCCGCAAGGCACAGAGGCCTGAGATTTCAATAGCGTGTGCGAACCGCTTCGGCAGACGGCACTTTAACCAACGAATGAGAATGTCCATGACCATGCCAGCTTTCAAACCGACCGCGCGCCCCATTCCATCGAACGCGGCGCCGACCAATGAACTCAAGAAATTCGTTCCCCACTTGTCCATCGCCGAACGCGACCGGCGATGGTCGAAGACCAGAAGGCGAATGATGTTTGCCGAACTGGATGGCCTGGTGTTCCTTGGCAACGACATCTATTTCGGGATGGGGATGGCCAATCTCCGGTACATGTTTCAGCTGGACGCTCAGCTCGGCGGCGACGCACTGTTTCCCGCAACCGGTGATCCTGTGGTCTGGACCGGCATCATTCATATGAACAGGCCATTTAACGCCTTCGCATCCATGCAGGATTGGGTTGGAGATGTTCGTGGCCGGGCGGGCTTAGGCGCGATTGCCGAGGAGATCCGGGCTCGTGGACTGGAGCGGGGGCGTATTGGGATCGTCGGGTTCTCCTCCACCATTCAGCGCACGCCGACCCTGCTTCACAGAGAGGTGGAGGCCCTGAAATCGCTCCTGCCAGGCGCCACCTTTGTGGAAGCGAGCTGGCTGATCGAGGAGTTACGTGTCGTCAAAAGCGAAGAAGAGATCGAGATGCTTCGCGGCGCAGGTCGCATCGCTCGCAAGGCTGTCGACGCGTTGATTGAAACCGCGCGGCCAGGCGTGCCCGAGGCAGTGGTCTACGCCGAGATGATAAAGGCGCAGATCGCAAACGGGGCCGAACCGAATATTTTCAATCTTTGGGCCGCCGGGCCGGTCGAGCATCCGCAAGAAGAGCTCTGGCATCTGCTGCATGGCTCGGACCAGCCGATCGCTCCCACGATGCGACCGCTGCAAACAGGAGATATCATCATTTCGGAGCTTCACACGAAGTACGGCGGGTACCGCTGCCATACCGAATACACCGTTTATCTCGGCAAGCAGGCTCCGAAGGAATTGCTGCGCATTTGGGATGTTGCCGTCGAATGTTTGCATGCGAGCAAAGCCGCCCTGACAACGGGCCGCACGATTGGTGAGGCCGTAGCGATGATACGCAAGCCGGCCGAACGGGCCGGGCTGGACTGGGTCGAGCTTGGCTTCCACGCAATGGGAACTGCCTCGCCCGAGCATCCCAGCGTCGTTTACCCTGGCGGATTCGGGGTGAACGCTGTCAACGGCGCGCACGTCTCGGACATGGAACTTCAAGAGGGCATGGCGTTTGGCAACAATATCAACCTCCATGATGCCAACTGGAAGGTCGATGTCGGGGTCATGCTGGCCGACTTCATGGTTGTGCGCGACAAGGAGGCGGAGCTTCTCGTGAACACGCCGCTTGAACTGGCTCAAATTGCATAACATCCAACAGCAATACGGGTTCGACAGACGAGGAGAAACAATGGACACTAACACGCACCCTTCCAGGCTTGGACTTTATGCCGGGAGCGACGAGCGCGTCGACGCGGCCTTTGCCGTGATCCACGGCCGTGGCGGCGAGATCCTGAACATCCACAAAACCCTTTGCCATTCGCCCGGAATGTTTCGCGCGATGGCGACCTATGCTGCCGCGCTCCGAAGCGAGTCGGCAATAGCCGCTCAGATCCGACAGTTGGTGGTGCTCCGCGTCTGCCAATTGAATAGCGGCGCGTATGAGTGGAGTGTGCATGTCGGCGTGACCACGAAAATGGGCGTACCCATGGCCAAGATCGAAGCGCTCCGCAACTGGACCGAATCTGATCTCTATTCCGACGAGGAGCGCGCGGCTCTCGGATTTGCGGATCAAACGTCGGCCAATACCGGCGTCGATGAAAAAACGTTCCACACCGCTCTGAAAATCTTTGGCACGCGGGGCGTCGTCGATCTGGCGGCCCTGGTTTCCTGGTATGTGGGAAATACGCGTTTTGCGACCGCCCTCGAAATCGTGCCGGACGGACCCGGCGTGCTCGAATAGCGGCTATGAGACGATCACGCTGCCGGCGGCCTCGATGGCATCCGGCGTGTCGACATCTATCAGAGCGCCGTCGCCGATCTCCACGTCGACGACCGGCAGATCGAGAGCCCTGATCAGCGCACGCGCGCCTTTGTCACCTGTCAGGCCTTTCACTTCACCAAAAGCGCCTTGGGAAACACGACGGGGTTACCGGGCATTCACAGGCCCATGGCGCGAATAAAGGATCTTCCGCCATCTGCTCGAAACATCGAAATGAGTAAATCTAGGTCCGGAACGGTCAGAGCCGGCATGTCTGCAAGAACGATCATGACACCGTCAGGCTCTTCGGCCTCTGCAGCCGAAACACCAAGGGCCAATGAACTCGCCATTCCCGAGGCGAATGAAGCGTTGTGGACGAGCTTAACGGGAAGATCCGCAATCCTCCGCTGAATGTCCGAATGCCGGTATCCGGTGACCACGATCACCGACCGCGCCGCGCTCGTGGTCGATGTCAGGGTCGAGCGGGGGATGAGCGGCATGCCCTGGAACGTGGAGAGCAGCTTATGCGCGCTACTCGCCCCTATGCGGCTTGATCGACCTGCTGCAAGCAGAACGATCGATACGGAAAGCTGATCTGGTCGTGCAGGTGATCCGTGCTCTTCCTCGGTCAACCGTATATCGCCAATCGGCAAGCCACGACATCGGCCATGACAGACAAGGCCAATGAATGCGCATCGCGCGTCGGTCCGAATGTCCCGATCGGCGCCTTGATGCGAGCAATATCATTTTTGCTATAGCCGAGTTCTTTCAGGCGCTCGACCCGTTTCCGATGCGTGCGCGTGCTTCCGAGCGCTCCCACGTAGAAAGCTGACGAACCCAGAACCCTCCGCAGGACCGACTCCTCGCGGTCGAGCTCATGGTATAGGAACAGGATTGCCGTATCGGTATCGATCTGCCGGACGATATCTTGCCCGGACTCGCTGTTCTCGTATACAAGAACGTCAAATTGCGAGGCTGCGGCCAGGCAAGCAACGGCACTTGCCTCCACCGTATGGCCGGAGATAACAATGCGTGTGCGCGGAGGGTAGTTCGTCAGGAAATCTCCGCCCTGCCTGCCCGCCCGCTCCGGAGGCTCCATGAATTGAAGTGACGCTCACGGCAATAGCAAAAGACCCGCTGGCCGGCGTTCATCGATACGACTGAGGACTTCTTCGATCGGCCCGCCATCTTTCAGCAAATGGAGGGCGATGGTGATACCGCCGCCGCAAGGAAGTACGATGTCGAAGAACGGCGAGCCGTCGCCAAACGTCACGATCCTGTCGCAGCCCTTTACCAGGGCGAGAAGCGCTTCGCGAGCGACTGCCGCTTCGACACAGCCCCCCGTCCGCTGCCACGACCATATGCGATCCCAGCGCGCGCGAAGCCCCACCGTGGATCTCGACGAGTGTCGCCAGAACGACGTCGCTGCCCGCTTTCAAGCAGGCGCTGGCAAATCCCAAGATCTCGATTGTATCGTCGGTGGTCAACGCCCTTACAGGTGCCGGCGTGAAAACGTCACTTGTGTCCTCGTCCATCTCGTTTCCCGTCGGATCGTCGGTTTCGATGTCCGACTTGGCTGCAGAACCGGGCCGGAACGCTGGATGCTTCCCCAACCCAAAATCTTCAGAAACGCCGCCCTTATGGCTGACTTCGCTACGCCGCATTGTTGCCGGTTCCAGCGCGAGTGGCTACAGGATGAGCGGCATCGACAGGCTTCTACACGCCGTGTCTAATGCGAGCGACCTCTGCCGAAAAGTGCCGGGGGCCATGTTACTAACTTTCGCCGCCGCTAGCCTGCATCGATGCGTGGAAGACCAGATCTCCAATCGGCTGTCGCTCACTGGGAATTTCCTGGCTTCGAAGCTGAGGGACGAGTATCGAAGGATCGCCAAGCTTGCCGACTGCTGCGACGGCATTGATCGTGTGGCCGTCAGGAACTTTCAGGGCCTCCGCCAATTTCCCTCGGTCGAAGCCGCCGATACAATGGGTGTGCCATCCAAGAAGACTTGCCTGTTGGGCAAATGACATCCACGCTGCGCCTGTATCAAAGACGTGGGATCGAGATTCCACCGTCTGGCCATCGCGTTCCAGCGTTTTCTTAGATATGAAAGCGACCATCGCTGCTGCCCGAAATGCCCAGTCGCGGTTGACCTCAAAGAGACACCCGAGAAAATCGTCCCAGGCAGGCCCGTCCCGTCTTGAATAGACGAACCGCCATGGCTGCGCGTTGTGCGAGGAGGGGGCCCATCGTGCCGCCTCGAACATCGTCATCAGTTCATTGTCCGCAATCGGCTCTTCCGAGAAAGCGCGGGGCGACCAGCGCTCCAGGAAAAGCGGCGAAACCTCATAGGAACTGACACGTGGCGTCAGACCCTTGTAGGCGCCATCATGATAGAGAAGCGGACTGGCTCCCGAGACGCCGCCGCCCACAACCTCCCCGATGAAGATCGTATGTGTTTCGACATCTGTTTCGCTCACCAGTTCGCATTCCAGATGCGCCGCAGCTTGGTCAAGGATTGGCGTACCCCGCCATCCAAAATGGTGGGCGACATCTTCAAACCGGTTTTCAGATTTGCTGGAGAAGCGCTCTCCGAGATCCTTCTGATGGTCAGCCAGGATGTTGACAACGAAGTTCCTGCTACCGGAAATCAACGAGTGACTACGAGTAGAGCGATTGACCACGATCAGTATCCGCGGCGGGCTGGCCGAAACGCTGCTGATGGCCGTCGCCGTCATACCGTGTAATTGTCGCTCGTGTGACGTAGTTATGACACCAACGCTCGAAGCGACGTGTCGCATTAAAGTGCGGAACATTCCGACATCGATCGGCGTGATCTTTTCATGGATCATAGTTTCTCCTCCCATGTTAAGCGTACCAGGGCTGAGACTTGCGAATTCGCGAGTTTCGGAGCACCTGCCGCAAAAGCCCGTGACCGGAGACAATATCCAATACCGGTTCTAAAACTATAATACGTCCGTTTTTTTGTTAGTCAAGCCACCTCCGCTACCGGCGGCGGGCAGCGCCGGTCGCGCTAAGCTGTTGCGCCTCTCATTCCGTCCAGGAGCAGCGCGATCATGCTCTTCAGCTCGCTAAGCCCGGCTTCGACATCCGGCTGATCGGTTGATATCCAGATCCGCACTGCGGCAAACATGAGGAGAAAAATAGTACGCGCGCTCAACGTCGCGTCCATGTACGGCCTGATCTCTCCCCTTTCACGTGCCTGCACAATCATTACCTTGACGTCGTTCAGGGTTTCGCCGCGGACGCGGTGGAATTCCCGCGCGTGGAGTGAGTTAGTGTGGAATACGTTTTCGCGAAGGAGCACGCGGAACAGGCCGGGTTCCTTTGCATAGGCAGTGTAAGCTGGCCTGAAATAACCGGTCAGCGCATCGAGAAGATTGCCTTCCTTCTTTGCCTCCTCTCTGCACTTGGCGATCAGCGATGGCATCCCTGCATTAAACACGAGCAGCACCAGTTCGCTCTTGGTCTCCGCGTATGAGCTGAGTGTCCCCAGCGCAACCCGTGCTTCTTTCGCGACGTCCCGTAGTGTAGTCGCATCGTAGCCGACGTCCGCGAACTGCCGGCGCGCCGCCAAAAAGATCCGTTCCAGCTTTTCGACCTTGTTCTGTTCTCGCAGGCCAAACCGTTCAGAATCGATCCCGAGCAAATCCCGAAGGCGATAAATATCGAGGCCATCGCTGTCTTCAATGTTGATGTCGTCGTCTACCGGTTCCTCTCGAGGGGCCTGTTTTACAGCTTTCATGGACTTTACTAACCTTCATCTTATGCGGCCCGGAATCACGCCATCAAGTACGATCCGGAGTGCCATTTTAGAGCCATCGGCGGTGAAGGCAACTGTAGCACAATCATTCGTACTGCGCCCAACAAAAACTTGACAAGTTATGAAATCGTACACGTTATAGAATTTACGAGGCCGTTGAATCGAGGGAGGCGGTTGCTTTGGTTGTGGAGGGAATTGACTATGCGGTGGGCAGCGTCGTCGGCAGTGGCGGGCTCGTGGATCGAACGGCCGCGTCCGCTTCTTTTGGTTATGCCAAGCTGGCTGGGAGTGACCGAGTCTGCGATCGCCCGGGCGGCACGTATGGCCGCGACGATTATATCGCTTTCGTGGTTTGCATGTATGGCCTGGGCAAGACCGGCGATGGACCGCCTACGTCGAAAGCGTGGGTGGAGGAGATTGCCTCAGATCCGGCAGAACGCAGACAGCGGGTAAATGCAGCCCTCGACACATTGGTCCCCGAAGCCACCAGGCGTGGAGTCGAAGATTCCTCGAAAGCGGCTGCGGTTGGCTTTTGCTTTGGTGGCGCCAATGTACTGGAACTGGCGCGGAGCGGAGCCGACATCGACGCGGTTGTTTGCGTCCACGGGGATCTCGCAGGAGCGTTGCCAGCGCGCAAAGGCGACATCAAAGCCGCCTTGTTTATATTACACGGGACGAAAGATCCGGTGGCACCCAAGGCTGATCGCGATGCATTGGAGGCGGAGCTCGACGCCGCGGAAGCCAAATGGCAAATGCTCAACTTCGGTGGGCTGCTCCACGCTTTCGCCGAAGAGGGGATTAACGTTCCCGGTATTGGCGTTCACGACCCCGGCGCCGCACGCCAGACCTACAAGATGATTGACGACGTCATCGGCAATGTGTTCGCAAACCGGACTTGAGATTCTTTTTGCGACCCTAACATCGCGCGTTGCCCAGACAGCGCGTTCAACGGATCCCATCGACCTGCAGAAAAGTACGGGTCGCCCGTACAATGTTCAATTCTTCAGCGGGTCCTGAACAAGTACCTTTCATCACAATCGACAAGGAGAAGAGTGATGTTGTTGTTAACAGCCGCGAATGGCAACCAAGGAAAACTACTGCTGCCGCGGCTCCTTAAGGATGGCTTCAATGTGCGAGCCTGCACCCGGTCCGAAAGCTCCGCTGACGCTATTCGCGCTTTGGGTGTGAAGGACGTAATCGTCGGAGACATTGCCGAACCGGATATACTGGAGCGAGCCGTTGAAGGCGTAAGTCGGGTCTATCACATCGGGCCATCTGCTCATCCTCGCGAGCGCGAGATGGGGCTTCGTATGGTGGATGCCGCGCGCCAGGCTGGCGTCCGACATTTCGTGTTCAGTTCGGTTCTTCACCCTATCATATCGGACCTGGTGCAGCATGAGATCAAGCGCGACATAGAAGAACACCTGTTGTCTTCCGGACTGGAATTCACAGTTCTCCAACCGACTAACTACATGGTGCCGTGGCGGTTTCTGCCTGCCTTCAGAGACGGCGTGTTCCGGTTGTTCTGGTCGCTCGATCGGCGGCAGTCGATGATCGATCTACGCGACATTGTTGATGTTGCGGCGCTCGTGCTCGGCGAGGGCGAGCGCCATTATGGTGCAACCTACGAATTGAGCGGCGAAGGGCGATTTACGGCGCATGAGATCGGTGCGGTGATCTCCCACGTCGTGGGACGCGAGATCCGCGTCGAGGAAGTGAACTCTGAAGACTATCGCAAAGGTCTGTTCGGAGATGGTGACCGGAGCAGGTTTGCTCATCAGGACCGGGTTCTGAAGAGCATTAGCGACCACTATTCAAATCACGATTTTGTCGGAAACCCCAACGTTTTGACCTGGCTTCTCGGGCGCAAACCGAGGTCCCTCGAGGAATTCATTCGCGGTCAATTCGAGGCATATCGAATGGGATAGTCTGATATCTGTTTCGCCGACGAGAGCCTGTGCCGCAGATCGGGCGGGTAGACATTGGACTGACACGTATTGCCGCAATCTGATAGGGAGGGTGTCTTTCAAACCCTCCCTCGCGTCGCATCGGTCGCGAGAGGAGGGGATCAATCGCGAGCGAGCGGACAAATACCAGAAGGGCGGATATGGTGGGCTTGTGGCTTCGAACACCCATCTCGAATCGTTCGTCGCGAAGCTGGGGCGATGTCGAACCACCCTCCTGTCACAGAGCCGCCCTCAAGAAGCAGTAGAACTCCCAGGGCATAACGTTGCCGCAGGCGGTGCTCGCCATCACACGCGTTTTGGCTCCTCGCCAGCACCCTAATGCCATGCCCGGATCGACAAAACAACGCAATGCGGGTGTCAGCGGCGTGAGCGTTTCTGTATGTCGCGATGCCACGCTACGACGGCGACGATCTTTAGCCTTGATCGGGCCGTTGTTGCCGCCTGGGCAGAACCCCGACATTCCGTTGCGCGTCAAGGAGCTCGCCAATGGGAAACGCGGTTTTGTACTTAACCTGTTTAAGAGCGAAGCTTGAGCGAATATTGGCAACACCCGATGTTTTAGAGAGTTTCTCGACAATGAAATGCTGAAGCGCCCCGACATCGGATACCACGACACGCAACATATAGTCTGAATCGCCGGTCATCAGATAGCACTCCATCACCTCCGAAAAAGTCTGGATCGCGGCTTCAAATCGTTCCAGTTGGGCTTCCGCCTGCCTCTCCAGTGTCACCTGAATGAAAACGCTGATGTTGGCGCCTACGCTATGTGGATCGAGCAAAGTGACGCGCCGGGCTATTACACCGGAAGTCTCAAGCGCACGGACGCGGACGAGGCACGGCGATGGAGATAGTCCGACGCGCTGAGCCAGTTCGACATTCGACAGGCTGGCGTCTTCCTGCAATTCGATCAAAATTTTCACGTCGATCGTATCCATGCGAATCCTCGGCACTTCGTGCTGCATTTTGCGGTCTATACGGCATAATAGCTTTCAAACGATGCAAACATCAACATCTTCAGCATGACCTGCGGTGACAACTCTGCTATTTTTATAATATGTCCGAAAATAGAGAGGCCTCAACTATGCATACCAACCTTAAGAACCTCGCGGTTGCAGCGAGGGTGGGAGACACGGATCCGCCCGAGACTCACGATTGGCTGGCCTCGCTTGAGTCACTCCTCGGAAACGGTGGAAAGGAGCGCGCCCGCTTTATCCTTTCTGCGATTGAGGAAAGAGCGACAGAGTTGGGCGTCCTGCCAGACCTGTTGCCATTCTCCCCGTATCGAAACACCATACCGATCGAGGAGCAGCCGCGCTTTCCGGGCGACATTGAAATGGAAGAACGGATTACCGCGATCTTGCGGTGGAACGCGCTGGTCATGGTGATGCGGGCCAACAAAGCTTATGGCGAACTAGGTGGGCATATTGCGAGCTATGCCTCGGCAGCCGAAATATTTGAGGTTGGCTTCAATCACTTCTTCCAGGGACCAGATGCCGAAGGGGGTGGCGATCTCGTTTTCTTCCAGCCACACTCCGCCCCCGGGGTATATGCGCGCGCCTTCCTTGAAGGCCGGCTATCGCAGCAGCAGCTGGAACGTTATCGCCAGGAGATCGGCGGCCCCGGACTTTGTTCATACCCTCATCCATGGCTGATGCCCGATTTTTGGCAGCTGCCAACCGGATCAATGGGTATCGGCCCATTGAGCGCGATCTATCAGGCGAGGTTCATGCGATATCTTCGCGATCGGGGGCTGGCCAATACAGACGAACGGCGCGTCTGGGGCGTCTTCGGCGACGGCGAGATGGACGAACCCGAGTCGATCGCTGGACTGTCGCTTGCCGCGCGGGAAGGGCTGGACAACCTGGCGTTCATCATCAATTGCAATCTTCAGCGTCTGGATGGACCTGTCCGTGGAAACGGCCAGATAATTCAAGAATTGGAAATGCTGTTCCGAGGTGCCGGATGGAATGTCGTCAAGGTACTTTGGGCTTCCGAGTGGGACAGCATCTTTTCACGCGACGTCAATCATGCGCTGCTTCGCCGCTTTGCAGCAACGGTCGATGGAAAGTACCAGACGCTTGGCGCAAAAGACGGCGCCTATAACCTCGCCCACTTTTTCGATGAGGACCCGGAAGTTCGGGCGCTTGTTGCTCACATGTCGGATCGCGATGTTGATGCCCTGCGTCGAGGCGGGCACGATTTCCGGAAACTCCACGCTGCATTTGAGGCGGCCCGCCAGACCAAAGGCAGGCCCACCGTCATTCTCGCCAAGACCAAGAAGGGCTATGGCATGGGGGGCGCAGGCGAATCCAGGATGACCGCGCATCAGGCAAAGAAGCTCGATATTGAGGCCCTTCTCGCATTCCGCGACCGGTTTGACCTCGCTTTGACCAATGAGCAGGTGGAGCGTCTGGACTTTTACCGCCCTGCAGAAGACAGTCCTGAGCTGACATACTTGCGGGCTAGGCGAGAGGGGCTCGGCGGATACCTGCCGGCCCGTAAGCGCAAATCATCTGCCGTCCCGGTCCCGGCCATCGACAGCTACGCTGAGTTTGCGTTGAGGGCAGACGGCAAGGAGATGTCGACCACTATGGCAGTCGTGCGTCTGTTCAGCAATTTGTTGAAAGACAAGGAGCTTGGTGCGCGCATCGTGCCGATCGTCGCCGACGAGGCGCGCACTTTCGGGATGGCCAACATGTTCCGTCAGGTTGGCATCTATTCTCCGGTCGGACAACTCTACGAGCCCGAGGATGCCGGCTCGATGCTCTACTACAAAGAGGCGAAGGACGGACAGCTGTTGGAGGAGGGGATCACGGAGGCCGGCGCAATTGCTTCCTGGACGGCGGCTGCCACCGCCTACAGTGCACACGGCAAGGCGATGCTGCCATTTTACATCTACTATTCGATGTTTGGATTCCAGCGCGTTGGTGATCTCATATGGGCGGCGGCCGATCAGCGGGCGCGAGGCTTCCTGATTGGTGCGACTGCTGGACGGACGACCCTGGGCGGGGAAGGCTTGCAGCATCAGGACGGCTCCAGCCTGGTGATGGCCGCCGCCGTCCCCAACTGCCGCGCCTATGATCCCACATATGCCTATGAAATGGCAGTTCTCCTTGACCACGGAGCGCGCTCGATGCTGGAGGCGCAGAAGGACGAATTCTATTACCTCACTGCGATGAACGAGAACTACGCCCAGCCCTCGATGCCCGAAGGCGCAGAGGCAGGCATCGTTAAAGGTCTATATAGGCTGGCGTCGCATTCACCGCAGAAGGGGAAGCCAACCGTCCGTCTACTGGGTTCCGGCGCAATCCTGCCGGAGGTCGTGGAGGCAGCAAAACTTCTGAAGGACGATTGGGGTGCTGGCACAGACGTGTTTTCGGCAACCAGCTTTTCCGAGCTTGCTCGAGACGCCCGCGATGTCGAACGCCATAACAGGCTGAACCCGCTTGCGGAACCTCAAGTGAGCCATGTTGAGGCGTGCTTGCGGGGAAGGGCGCCGATCATCGCGGCAACTGACTATGTCCGAGCGTGGCCTCAGCTTATCGCGTCCTATGTGAACGCGCCTTTTTCCGTGCTTGGCACGGATGGCTTTGGACGCAGTGACACCCGAGCAGCCCTGCGTGCCTTCTTCGAGGTTAACCGCCATCAGATCGTGATAACGGCGCTTTCCGCCCTTGCACGAGAAGGTGCAATCACGCGCGAAACAGTTGCCGAGGCAATTGATCGCTATGGCGTCGCAGCTGACGCGCCTGCACCCTGGACTGTTTGACCCCCATTCTTCCAAGGCTGATCATGAGCAACCTCATAGACATTTTCTTGCCGGACATCGGCGACTACAAGGACGTTCCCGTCACTGAAATTCTCGTAAAGCCCGGCGACAGCATCTCCCGCGATGATCCGCTGCTCAGCGTCGAGTCCGACAAAGCAACGATGGAGGTTCCGGCGACCGACGCCGGCACGGTGCATGAGTTGAAGGTCGAAGTCGGCAGCAGGGTGTCGAAGGGCTCGCTGCTCATGGTGCTGGAGCTGTCGGCCAATCCCGCCCCGGAGCTGGAAATACGCAAGGCGGATAGCGACACACCCGCTCGACAGGCGTCGATAGCAGGTAATCCTGCACCGTCAGCGACCGAACCGGTTCCGGCCACAGAAAAAGCCGCGCCGGCTGGATCTGTCCCCGGCGGCGCACACGCAACCCCCTCGGTGCGCGCCTTGGCGCGAGAACTCGGGGTGGATCTCGGCAAGGTCAAGGCCACCGGGATCAAGGGCCGTGTCCTGCATGAAGACGTCACCGCGCATGTGAAGAAAGCACTGGAAGCGCCAGCAACGGCAAACGGGATGGGCATCAGAGCGGATCTGCCACCTTGGCCGTCCGTCGATTTCGAAAAGTTCGGCCCCGTGACCCGCGAGCCCTTGTCGCGCATTCAAAAGATCTCTAGCGGCAACCTTACACGCAATTGGCTGACGATCCCGCATGTCACCAATTTCGACAAGGCTGACGTGACCGAGATCGAGACGTTTCGTCAGACGATCAACTCAGAATCGCGTTCATCCGATTTCAAGCTCACTATGGTCGCGTTTCTCATCAAGGCGTCCGCTCGCGCACTGAAGGCATTCCCCCGTTTCAACGCTTCGCTGGTTGGCGATGAACTTGTTCTGAAGAACTATGTCCATATCGGTTTTGCAGCCGACACGCCAAGGGGTCTCATGGTCCCGGTCATTCGTGACTGTGATACAAAGGGTCTTCGAGACATTGCGACGGAAATGCGTGCACTCGCGGACAAGGCGCGTACAGGAACGCTTGCGGGTGCAGACATGCAAGGTGGGTGCTTCTCGGTCTCTTCGCTTGGAGGCGTTGGCGGTTCTGGGTTCACTCCCATCATCAACGCGCCGGAAGTGGCGATCCTGGGAGCCGGTCGTTCGGCCACAGAGGCGGTCTGGGACGGGACTGATTTCCGGCCACGTCTGATCCTCCCTATCAGCCTGTCCTGGGACCATCGCGTGGTAGATGGCGTCGCAGCCGCAAATTTCCTCGGGCATATCGCCGCAACCCTTGCCGACTTCCGTCGCGCAGCGCTCTGAGGACAAGACATGACCGATATACGCCTTCCGGACATTGGGGACTTTACAGATGTTCCGGTCATCGAGGTGCTGATCAAACCGGGAGATGACGTCCTTCTCGACCAGCCAATTCTGACGCTTGAATCCGACAAGGCGACACTGGAGGTGCCATCGCCGCAGGCTGGGCGTATCGAAACGGTTGCCGTCGCAGTCGGTGATCGCGTTTCGATGGGTTCGCTGATCGGAACGATCTTGCCTGCGCCAGGAGCCGCGCCGGAGACCGTGCCACAAGCTGCGGCAGAGCTCCAGCGGTCCCAAGTAACGAAAGAAGCGACGGTCGCCCAAGCGATGCCGGTGGGAAAGGATGCGGCGGAGGTTGACTTCGACGTGGCGGTCATCGGCGGCGGCCCCGGAGGTTATTCAGCTGCGTTCCGCGCGGCCGATCTCGGGCTTCGCGTGGTCTTGATCGAAAAGGATCAGACCCTGGGTGGCGTCTGCCTCAATGTGGGGTGCATTCCCTCTAAGGCGTTGCTGCACGTCGCGGCGCTCAAGCTCGAAATGGAGGGACTCGCGGAACACGGGCTAGCCTTCTCCAAACCGGCGATCGGTCTCGGCAGGCTTCGGTCCTTCAAGAATGCGACAGTGTCACGTCTCACAACGGGGCTCGCGCAAATGGCAAGCAAGCGCAGCGTCGAAGTCGTCCGGGGAACGGCGACATTCGCCTCGTCCCGTAGTCTCACCGTCGATGGCAGGGGTTTGATTAGTTTCGCCCATTGCATCATCGCGGCGGGCTCCTCGCCGGTGCGGCTGCCGTTCCTGCCTGAAGACCCTCGTATCATCGATTCTACAGGTGCGCTGGAGTTGCCGCTCATTCCAAAGCGCATGCTGGTGATCGGCGGTGGGATTATCGGCCTCGAAATGGCGACGGTGTACAGCGCGCTGGGGGCAACGGTCGACGTCGTCGAGCGCCTCGATGGGCTCCTCGCGGGGATCGACCGCGATGCCGTTGCGATCTGGCGGAAGGAAAACGCCAAGCGTCTCGGCGATATTTTCCTTGGCGCAAGTGTCGAGAAGGCGACCGCCGGGCCAGAGGGAATAACGGTTTCGATCGGCAGCTCGCCACCGGTGGAGCGGACATACGACCTCGTTCTTCAGTCTGCCGGCCGCAGACCCAACGGCGCATCTCTCGGGCTCGGGGCGGCCGGCATTGCAGTGGACTCGCGCGGCTTCATCACAGTCGACAATCAGATGCGTACGCGTGCGAAAAACATCTTCGCTATCGGTGACATTGCCGGCGACCCCATGCTGGCGCATAAAGCCGTTCATGAAGGTCACGTTGCCGCCGAAGTTGCAGTCGGCATGAAAAGTCACTTCGATGCCAAAGTCATCCCGAGCGTCGCCTATACCAATCCGGAGATTGCCTGGGTCGGCGTCACTGAGGATGCAGCCAAGATCTCGGGCCGAAACGTGAAGACAGCAAAGTTTCCGTGGGCCGCGTCTGGGCGTGCGATTGCCAACGGCGCGGCGTATGGAATGACGAAGCTGATCTTCGATCCTGATACGCATCGTCTTGTCGGGGGTGTGATTGTTGGGCCCAATGCTGGCGATATGATCGGTGAAATCTGTCTCGCGATCGAGATGGGAGCGGATGCCGTCGATATCGGCAAAACAATTCACCCGCACCCCACCCTTGGCGAGACGATCGGCATGGCTGCTGAGCTCTTTGAGGGCGTTTGCACAGATCTTCCGCCCAGCGGACGTTCGTCAGGACGGGTGGGCACCAGTTGAGCGCTCCCCTGCTGAAAACGTGAGACAATAAAAACTGATGCATGTATCAGTATTGTGATTTATCACATTTATATGCATAATTGCGTTGAGGAGGAGCTTGATCGCCACTGGTGATCCGGCAGATACAGGGAGGCAAAGGCAACCACCATGAATTTTGTATTTGAGCACCAGCCGATACCAAGCGTTGCGGTAGAAGGCGAGTCCGACCGTTTTCCAGTTCGCCGCATCTTTTGTGTGGGCCGAAACTATGAAGCTCATGCGCGCGAAATGGGGAAGGATCCTTCGCGCGATCCCCCGTTCTTCTTTACAAAGCCTGCCGATGCCGTTGTGGACGATGGTATAGTGGTGTCCTATCCACCCCTCACGCAGAACTTCCATCATGAGGCGGAGCTAGTGGTGGCGATCGGTCGTCCCGGTTTCAACGTGACAGAAGACGATGCTTGGGGGCTCATCTGGGGCTATGCGGTTGGCAACGACTTAACTCGGCGCGACCTGCAACTCGACGCGCGTGACAAGGGAAGACCTTGGGACTGGGGGAAGGCTTTCGACAACTCGGCGGTATGCGGACCAATCCGCAGGGCGCACGAGACCGGACGACTGGAAAAGGGTGCGATCCGGCTTTCAGTAAACGGGACGGTCAGGCAAGAGGCAGACCTGTCCGACCTCATCTGGTCCGTACCCGAAATCGTGTCGATTTTGTCCAGCGCTGTGCAATTGCTTCCAGGAGATCTTGTCTATACGGGGACGCCCGCAGGCGTCGGCGCCCTGATTCCCGGAGATGTCTGCATAGTTGAGATCGAAGGCCTCCGTTCCATTACAACACCCATTGGTGCGGCGCTGTCATGACCGCCTTCATCCTTCATAACTATTTCCGTTCGTCCACATCGATTAGGGTCCGCGCTGTTCTCAACTGGAAGGGTCTGCCATTCGAATACGTACCTCACCATTTGCGCAGAGGTGAGCATCGCGAGGCATCCTACCTCGCGATAAACCCCCAAGGTCTGGTTCCCTCGCTTGTGTTGGAGGATGGCACCACCCTCACACAATCGCTTTCCATCATCGAATATCTGGAAAGAGAGTATCCCGACCCACCATTGTTGCCGAAAACCTCAATCGACCGGGCGCGCGTGCGCGCAATCGCCTACGCGATCGCCTGTGAGGTTCACCCGCTGAACAATCTTCGCGTTCTCGAATATCTGCGATCCGCCTTTGGCGCCGATGAACACGCCATCGCCCTGTGGTTCAGACACTGGGTTAATGAAACATTCAAGCCTCTTGAAAAAATGTTGGCCGAAGATGCCAAGACAGGCCGCTTTTGCCATGGAGACGCGCCGAGTATCGCGGATGTCTGCCTCTACGCCCAGGTGATCAACAACCAGCGCTTCAATGTGGATATGTCTGGTTATCCAACGATCAGCCGGATCTTTGAAGCTTGCAAAACGCTGCCGGCCTTCGAACAGGCGGCTCCCGACAAGCAGCCGGACGCGGAGTGAGGGTCAATCGAACCGCAAGGAGGAGAACATGAACGACGCAAAGCACAACGCAATGACGGCCGGCGATACCCCGGAACTTCGTCAGCTCTACGCCGATTTCGAGTCCGAACATCTGATGCCGCTGTGGACGCAGATCGATGACATCATGCCACTCGTCCCCAGACCGAAGGCGGTGCCGCATATCTGGAGGTGGTCCCGGCTGTTTCCGCTTGCCGAACGCTCCGGCGAGCTTGTCCCGGTCGGCCGTGGCGGCGAGCGGCGCGCGATCGGTCTAGCCAATCCCGGGCTTGCCGGTAAGGCTTACGTAACCCCGACGCTTTGGGCCGCCATTCAATATCTTGGGCCGCGCGAGACGGCGCCGGAACATCGCCATGCCCAGAATGCATTTCGTTTCGTCGTCGAAGGCGAAGGCGTGTGGACGGTCGTCAACGGCGATCCCGTGCGCATGAGCCGCGGCGACCTCCTTTTGACGCCCGGCTGGCATTTCCACGGGCATCATAACGACACCGACCATCCGATGGCATGGATCGACGGTCTGGACATTCCGTTCTCCTATCAGAACGACGTGGGTTTCTTCGAATTCGGTGCCGATCGAGTCACAGATTATGCGACGCCCCGTTTTTCCCGCGGCGAGCGTCTCTGGGCCTATCCGGGTCTGCGTCCCCTGTCGGAGCTCAAGGACACCGTCAGCTCGCCACTGGCGGCCTACCGCTGGGAGCATACGGATCGCGCGCTGATCGAGCAGCTTTTGCTGGAAGACGAGGGGCAGCCGGCCACCGTCGAGCAGGGGCACGCCGCAATCCGCTATGTCAATCCGACCACGGGCGGCGACGTCATGCCAACCATCCGTTGCGAATTTCACCGGCTGCGGGCCGGCACGGTGACACCGTCGCGGCGAGAGGTCGGTTCGAGCGTGTTCCAGGTTTTCGAAGGCAGCGGCTCGGTTGTTCTCAACCAGACCGAGACGAGGCTAGACAAGGGCGATCTCTTCGTCGTCCCGTCGTGGGTGGCATGGTCGCTCAAGGCCGAAACCCAGTTCGACCTGTTCCGCTTTTCGGACGCGCCGGTGATCGAGCGGCTCGGCTTCTCCCGAACGCTGGTGGAACCGGCTGCAGGCTAGCCGCAAGACCCTAGGTCGGGAGATCCCGCATGACTAACGAGGAAGAGGAAGCCGCCAAGGCCTGGTTGCGTGAAAGACGGGGGCAGGGCGCGCGATACGACTCCCCGGCCGCGCCGGCGCGCGACCTGTTGTCCGCCCGGCGCGGGACGGCATATTTCGCCCGCAAGCTTAACGAGTTGTCGGAAGCGGATTTCGACGCGCCTTCGCGTGTCGCCGGCTGGAGCCGGCGCCATGTGATTGCCCATGTAAGTTATCACGCACGGGGACTGGCCCGTCTCGCCGCGGCGGCACGCAACGGCTGGCCGGAAGAAGTCCTGGAGGAGCCCGAGAACATCCTGGAGGACGTCGAATTCGGCGCGACACTGCCGGTGCATGCCCTGCGTCATCTGTTTTGGCATTCGCAAGTGCATCTGAACGTGGAATGGCGCGATCTGACCGATGTCGCATGGAAAGCTGAGGTCAGGTCCGTGGAGGGCGTCCCGGTGCCGATCGAAAGAACTCCGGTGATGCGGGCACGCCAGATCTGGCTGCGCGCAATCGACCTCAACAACGGGGGAAGCATTCTTGATCTTCCACCTGAGTTTCGGGTGGAAGAACAGCGATACGAACGGTAATCGTCCCCGTCAGATTTCGAACGATCGCACATAGCATGTCTTCGCCCACCTATGCCTCGCGGCTGCGCTGGTGCTCCAGGAAACAGCCAGGGGTTCAAAAGCAGGAACCGAATGCTGCCGGTTTCGAAACCACAACTGTCCTTCGATATCGGGCGGAAGTAGGGGTGGCCAGAGCGAGAACGGGGTTGAACAAGGTGGATACTGCTGATGAACAGATTGAATGAAATAAAGAGCAATCAGGCCCGCTTGGCTGGCGCTCTGTCTGGAAGCTATGATTACATCGTGTGCGGTGCAGGAAGCGCTGCTTGCGCGCTTGTCGGACGAGTGGCTGCCGATACAAGCAAGAGCATACTATTGATTGAAGCGGGTGGTTGGAATGATGTCCCGTCCGTCCTTGACCCTACGATTTGGTACACCAATTTCGGGTCGGAGCGGGCCTGGAATGACGTTACTCCGCCTTCGCCCGCGATTAACGGTCGATCGATTCTCCAACAGACAGGCAGGGTGCTGGGCGGTGGCAGCAGCACCAACGTCGCTTGCTGGGTGCGCCCTTTCAAAAGTGATTACGACTTCTGGGCATCCGAGACCCGAGACGAGAAATGGGGTTATGAGCACGCACTTGCCATTTATCGGCGTATCGAAAACTGGCGGGGCACGCCTAACGCACGATATCGTGGAACAAATGGTCCCGTTTGGGTACAGCCGGTGCAGGATCCCTCGCCGGTAGGGCCAGCGATGCTGGAGGCCTGCCGCGCGCTGGGGTCGCCGGTATTGGGGGACATTAACGGCGTCCGCGAGGAAACCGGCGAAGGTTTCGGACTTTACAATCATATCATCCGAGATGGCCGGCGCCAGGATATGGCGGTTTCATATCTATATCCGGTGCTTGGAAATGACAACGTTACGCTTTTGCTCAATACGGAAGTTAATCGCGTAGTCATTCAGGGCAAAAGAGCGATCGGAGTAGAGATCACATATGAAGGACAGCAGAGGATAATCGCGGCTGACCGGGAGGTTATCGTCTGCGGTGGCGGAATATGCACGCCGCGTCTCCTGATGCTGAGTGGCGTCGGCCACGAAGATGAGTTGAGGGCGGTCGGTGTCGACCCCGTAGTTCACAACCCTCAGGTCGGAAGAAATTTGCAAGATCACATCCTCCATGGCGGGTGCATCTGGGAGGCACCCGTCCCCATTGAGACGCAGCACAGCGGTCCCGAGGCCATGGGTTTCCTCAAAAGTGACCCAAGTCTCGACCGCCCTGACATCTGCGTGTCCCAGCTTGTGCGTCCTTTCACAAGCGACGTAATTCGCGAACGATATAACCCACCGCCAACGAGTTGGACCATCTGTCCGACAGTGGTCACGCCGAAGAGCCGTGGTCAGGTTCGCCTAAAATCGAATAATCCTAAGGACACACCGATCGTCGAGCCGAACTACTTAAGCGACCCGGCGGACGTCACTGCACTGATACGCAGCATTGCGCTTTGTCGGGAAATCGGAAACTCCAACGCGATGCGCCATTTGGCGGTGCGCGAGGTCGTTCCTGGTAAGAAATTGACTGGTGGCGACTTGACGAACTTCGCACGCGACGGTGCATCGACCTTCTATCATGCCTGTGGCACATGTCGAATGGGGGCTGATTCCAGCGCTGTCGTCGATGCTGAGCTTCGTGTCAACGGTGTCGAACGGCTTCGTGTGGCGGATAGTTCTATCATGCCACGGATCCCGGCTACTGCTCTAATGGCAGCGTCTGTCCATATCGGGGAACGTATGGCAGACATTCTGCTAGGCTTGCCATAGGTGGCCTGTCCGACTTCTGAATCGCCCATCGATAGGATTGCCTGGATCGCGGGATGGCGCGCCCGTCGGACTGGCAAACCGAAGCTTCAATAAACAACGACAACAAGCCGGGCTCCCGCCAGCATGGGATAGGTGCTACGCGATAGCTCGGTGCAATCGCTTCTCAAAATTGCCTCCAGCTTCCTCGCTGGCACAAAGATTCCCGATCCCGCGGGAGGCTTTGTCTTATGGCTCAAATTACCGCTTCGCTTTAACAGCGAGAAGCTTTTCGAAATCGTATTGAAAAAAGGGGCCGCTTCGCATCCGGAACAATATTTTCTGCAAAAGACATATACAGGAATTGCCTGAGAATCAGCTGCGGCCATCCTCTGGATGGCACGACTCCGACCGGCACGCCCGGCGCCTTTATCTCATCGTGCGTTGCCGCCAAACGATTATCATCAATTGCTTGTTGATTCCATTTCACCCGCGCCATTCGCTTGTAGTAGTTTGAACATGCGCTCAACGGCGACGGCCGCTTCTTCAGGGTTGTAGTCTGGCTGTCCGAGAACGAAGCCGTGGCCAGCGTTGTAAAGGTATGTCCGGACTTCAGGGCGTTTGGCGATCAGTTGCTCCACACCGTCCAAGGGAATATGCTTGTCCTCTCGACCAAAATGGCATTCCGTAGGAACAAGCACAGGCCTATCGGTGAAAGTGGGAATCATGCCGCCGTAAAAACAACAGGCGGCTGCAACTGAAGCGTCCGTCTGAGCGATGCGGAAGGCCAATGATCCCCCATAGCAGAAGCCAGTCACAAATACTGGCCCGTTGCCCTTCAATGTTTCCACCAAGTAGACCGCATCAGCAAGCGAATCGTCAAACGGCTGCCCTTTGAGAGCGACTTCGAACGCCTCGTCGAGACGCGCAATATCGCCGAGATAACCAGGGCTAGTGCGGTCGAATATCGCGGGAGCGAATACTTCATAGCCTTGTCTTGCGATATGGTCACAAAATTGCTTGATCCGGTCAGTGATCCCGAAAATTTCATGGAAGACCGCAACCACCCCCTTGTGAAGGCCTTCCGGAGTTGCGTGATAAACACGCAGTTCGGTGCCGTCCTTCATCGCTACCTGCGTCATCTCACCCATGTGTGGTCCTCCTCTTCCTTGCCGAACCATAAGCTCCGGCTTTCAATAGCACCTCAGACCATGCCGGGCATGCCGTTCTTTGTGCCGCGTGCCCGTGGGCTTCACACCGATGGCAAACCGATTCTCCGTCCCGATCACTTCGATCGCCACGTAAGTCTCGAATAGGTACATGGTGTGAACTGGCATCCATCAGAAGGCACCTACAGCAGTGACCCGTGAGGCTAGACTCGCGCCGTACGCCCCTCATGGAAGTACCGTCTGAGACAAACATGTTGGCGCCAGCCAACCCAAAAAATGTATGAAAAAAGATTAGCATCCTGCATGCAAAACACGCAACAACAAAATATTGTCTATTATAAATCTAATACGCATATCATTTTTATTTCGTGAGTTTTCCCTGCTGGCCTGACGCCTGCACGTGCCGTTGTGCCGTACTATGCGTGGGGGCGTTCCTACGTCCTTGGGAAACCCTATCGCAGTGTTGATTCTGCATAAAACCGAATTCTACATAGCCACAAATCGAAATGGCCAATTCTCTACCATTGCATGCTGAAGTGAGGCCTTGACAATCAAGAGTATTTAGGCTCAACGAATTTGACAGAATACAAAAACGGACATATATCAAATTTATCTTACCACAAGTTGCCAAGGAGGAGAAACAATGGCTAGACGGCTCGAAGGCAGGATTGCTGTAGTGTCTGGTGGCGGTGCGGGTATAGGCAAGGGCATCGCGCATGTTCTGGCAAAGGAGGGCGCGGACATCGCCATTGCCGAGATCGGTTCATTTGACGAAATCAAGGAACTGGTTGAGGCGGAAGGCCGCCGCTTCTTCGGCGCGCACGTGGACGTTTCGGACGAGGCGCAGGTCAACGCTTTCGCCGGGAAGGTACGTGAAACCCTCGGGCCTGTCGACATAATCATGAACAACGCCGCCATCGCCAGCCACGGCACGATTGAGGAAACCTCCTTCGAGTTCTGGCAGCGCCTGTTTTCGATCAATGTGCACGGCAACTTCCTGTTCACTCGCGCTTTTGTCGAGGATGTAAAGCGTTCGCCCGCCGGGCGAATCATCTGCATGGCCTCCACCGCGCCGCTCGAGAACAAGCTCGATAAATTTGTGACTTACGTGACCTCCAAATCGGCCATTAACGGATTCATCAGTGCCCTCGCGTGCGATCTCGGTGAATATGGCGTGACAGTGAACGGCGTCGCGCCCAGCGTCATCCGCACGCCAACCACAGAAAAGCATCTTACCGAGGAATGGTTTGCGATGCACATCGACAAGCAGAACATCAAGCGGCAGCAGACCCCCGAAGACATCGGCAACATGGTCGCCTATCTTGCGTCCGATGCCGCATCGTTCATCACCGGCCAGGTCATGATCGTCGACGGCGGTCTTACACGCCGCTGACGCGTCCGGAGGCGAGCGCCTGCCCCTTCTTGCGCGCGGGTGGAGCGCAGGTTCGACGGGTGGAGTGACCATCTGTCGTGAGGATTTCAGCCGACGTGACCGCGCCGCAAATACAGAAATCGAGAGTGGACTGCATACCAATATGCCGATGATCTCCGGGCTCCGCGGCAGTTCGATGGTCAACGTCCTTACGCGCGTCAACGCGCCCACCGAGAGTGCAGGGTGCAAGCGGAAAAAAAATGAGAGGAAGGACAGTATGTTAGCAAGAATGAGTCCTGGGAAGCGAAGCATCGCGTTTTCCCTGCTGTCAGTGGCCTCATTCGCAACGGCGTTCGAAGTATACGGCGAGAATCGACAGAATCCAGGAACCGAAATTGCCCAAGCCAGCGCGCAGCGTAAAGACGAAAAAAAAGGATCGATAAATAGGGCCTCGACACCGAAGGAAATCGCCGACCTGTTTATCGCATACGCTAACGCAGGGCATGTGGAAGGCATCCTCTCCCTCTTTGAGGACGAGGCCGTGGTTGCCGCAGTGGGCGACCATCCGACTGTCCAGGGGAAGGAAGCAATCAGGGCCAATTTTAGCCGGCTTTTGTCAACCAAACCGCAATTCGTGGGCGTCGTCCAGAGGCCTGCGATCGTGAATGGGGATATCGCTCTGACCTCGGCGCGCTTGCCGAATGGATTTGTCACCACGGAAGTGGCCAGGAAGCAGGCTGATGGAAGTTGGCTCTGGATTATCGATCAGCCGATGGCCGCTGTCGTTCCCGCCAAGTAGAGCGAGACATTGGCGGTTGTGAACACATTGCAGCCCGGTGAGGAAGCTACATTCCGCGCATGCTCGGCGGCTTGCAAGGGCTGAACCGATGAGCCAGTCGCGACTAAGAGCGTCATCGCGACAGCCTTCTCAGGGCAGAGATCTGTTGGCGGTTGACCGACCCGCCAACGCCGCTTCGACACGCGTCCGGCGGCACACTGCTCGCCTCGACCACGGACAAGGGGCGCGGGATGGCGACAACATCGAGGATGTGGCGGAGAGGGCATACGCGGTGGCCTGCCGCTCGGCTTTGCCGAATGCAAGGCTCGTCAGCTGTCGTCTTTGCGAAACGCACCGCGGGTGCGCTGTTTGGGAAAAGGGTTGATATGGAAATCGGACTATATACTTTCGGCGACCTCACGCCGCATCCGGTCACGGAGCAAAAGCCTTCTGGCACGCAGAGAATCCGCGAGATCATCGCGGCGGCCCGGCTCGCGGACGAAGCGGGACTAGATGTCTTCGGTGTCGGCGAACATCATCGGTTGGATTATGCCGTATCGACCCCGGCCGTGGTGCTCTCGGCCATCGCGGCGCAGACGAATTCCATTCGCTTGACCAGCGCCGTGACGGTGCTGGCCGCTGCCGATCCGGTGCGGGTTTTCGAGGATTTTGCGACGCTTGACCTAGTATCAGAAGGACGGGCCGAGATCATGGCGGGACGCGGCGCGTTCGTAGAGCCGTTTCCGCTGTTCGGCTACAGCCTCGACAATTATGAGGACCTGTTTGTGGAGAGCTATTCGCTCCTCGGCAGGCTCGGTGCTTCCGAGCGCATCTCCTGGCGGGGGAAGTTCCGTCCCGAACTGCGTGATGCCGCCATTGCCCCGCGGCCCCATCAGCAGGAGCTACCCGTCTGGATCGCCGTCGGCGGCAGTCCGGAAAGCGCGGTGCGCACCGGTTCTCTCGGCGCACCGATGACGCTTGCTGCTCTCGGCGGGCCGATCGTCGCCCGAAGGGGCATGGTCGATCTCTACCGTCGGTCCGCACCGGCGGGCGCCACAGGTCTGCGGGTGGCGCTCGCCAGCCACACCCATGTGGGCGCCACCTCCCAGTCCGCGCGTGACATCTTCCATCCCCATTATTCGCATTACTGGCATCACGCATCGGGCGGGCGCGTGCAGCTGATGTCGCGGGCGCAGTTCGATCAGGCGGCCGCACCGGGCATGGCGCTTATGGTCGGGTCGGCGAACGAGATCGTTGACAGGTTGCTGTTTGCACATGAGATCCTCGGCATCGACCGCTTCTTGGCCCAGATCGACCTCGGCTCTCTGCCTTACGCCGAGGTTGCCGCCGTGATCGAGCGGCTGGGCACACAGGTCGCCCCAGCCGTCCGCAAGGCAACTCGCGGCGCTGCCGTCAACAAGGCGGCTCCCGTACTAGTGCAAGGCAAAGCGAAGACGACTCCGTTAGGCCGTCAACAAACATAGGAACCGGTAATTTCTTTGGGTCTCCGGCCGCCGGATTGGTAACGAGCAGAAAATCTGATCGTGCGGCTCTCTTGACTTGAAAAATTGAACAAAGCACGAACATTCCCCATGTGGAGTTACGAGAATGTTCCATAAATCCGATTATCTGAGAAGTTATAACATTACATAGCGCCGGAGTACCGCATCCGGGGGGTCATGAATGCAGCACTGGCTGGAAAAGCTGACAGATGTCGCCGCACTTCAGGGCGAGGAAACAATTGTGAAAGACGCTCTGGCGGATTTGGCCGGACAGGCTGGATTCGCCGGTTATGCTTATCTCAACCTCCAACACGGACATACGCTAGCTGTCTCCAATTACGATCCAGAATGGCAGGCGACATACTTTGATCGAAACCTCGCGGACATCGATCCTGTTGTTAATCGCGCGAAATCTATGAAGCGTGTTTTCAGTTGGGCAGGCGAAAAGGAGGGGACGCGCCTCTCTGCGCGAGAACGAGCATTCTATGCAGAGGCGGCCGATTTTAGAATTCGATCCGGCATTACCATTCCGGTCAAGGCCGCCCATGGCGCGCTATCGATGTTCACGCTAGCATCCGATCAGCCGACGATCGACATAGACAGAAAGATCGATGCGGTTGCAGCCGCAGCCGCCGTCGGGCAACTCCACGCCCGCCTTACACTGTCACAGGCCACGCCCAGTGCAGAAGAAGGTGCACGGCTGAGCCCTAAGGAGGCGACCTATCTAAGATGGATCGCTCTTGGCAAGACGATGGAGGAGATCGCCTACATCGAGGGAGTTAAATACAATACGGTTCGCGTGAAACTCGTCGAAGCCAAAAGGCGCTTCGACGTCCACACGATAACGCATTTGACCGCCCTCGCCATCCGACGAAAGCTGATCTAAGCAGATTTCAGTTCGTCAAAACCTTAGGAATATACCCGAGGATGCTGACGAGCGTACTCACGACACTCATTTGCGCATGCATCTCGATGCTCGCTTCGATGTAGCGAAGATGCTGGGCGCCGCCCGCGGCATTTCCGGATTTGTAGTCATCAGGTAGCGCCTGGAACAGATCGTCGGCTTTATCCACGAGACACCGATGTGTGCGGATGGCATTTACCGTGAGAGATTCCAATTCGGCAAGAGGGAGTTCCCGCGTCAGTCCGACCACTGGTCGAAGTTCGACCTCGTCCTTCAACGTCGCGCCTTCCGATTCCATGCTGTTCCAACCTTGATAAGTCTGCGGCGCGCCCCCGCTGACAATAGACCCTTTGAACCCGGGCGGGGGTTAGAATGCGACCTTAGTTGACGCGTTAGGAAGAGATCTCTGGAGGGACGTTTCTCTCCCAGACCCCAATCAACTCCGACATAGTCTCCAAATAGCCTAGGGCGATCCGCACAAAATTCACGACTAATCAGGCCGCTCGATAGCAAAGGTTTCCGTCACTCGCACAGGCCCATTTACATACTATAGTTGATAAACTTAAAGTATGTAAATCGCGATCTTGCTGCGCATGGATATGCGTAAACTGGTCGGTCGGAACTTTGCCCGCCTGCGTCGGGAGAAGGGCCTGACACAGGAAGAGGTCGAAGCACGTTCTGGCTTCGGCCAACAATATCTCAGCGGTCTGGAACGCGGCAGGCGCAACCCAACCGTCATTACGCTCTATGAACTGGCACAGGCCCTTGGCGTTAGCCATGTCGAATTGGTTAAGCCTGACGACCAGGTTTGAGCCCCACGCCCACATCGCGTCCTGAGTTGCGTCTGCATGGCAATGTCGGATCTACAAACCGAACGGCTGAATGCAGTTAGAATCCGCGAGATTTGAAAGAGGGCTTTTACTTCTTGCCCGCGTCACCGATCGACAGATCGATCCGAATTCCTGCAGTGTTCGGATCAGCTATAGCGGCTCCGTGCGTCGCCTCAGAAGCAGCGCCGCTCGTTTTTTCACTCCAGTCCCCAACCGCCTGCTTTTCGTTGGCAGGAGCCGGGTCGGTAAGCTTCACCTCCGCGGGATCTGGTGCTCGAAACACTGCAGTCCCCTCGAAGTATCCCGTCTGCCAGGCGATGATGGCGTCATCGAAGACCTGGGGAATGACCTCCTTCGAAGTGGGATAGCCATACCATTTGGTGACGATGCGATAGACTTTGGCAAATAGTGCGGTGCCCATGCGCAGGTTCGCGCAAGGCTCAACAAGATCAGCTTTCAGTTCGCCGGCGTCTGCTATACCCAGACCGGCAGGATATTGGGTGAGGCCGACCCGCACGACGTCGCGACCGATATGCTCCCTGACTAGTTCCATCGATTCCTCGGCGGTCTTCGGTTTCGGCACGAGTACGACCCAATTTCCCGATCGAACCGTAATGGTGAGCGGGTCTTGCGCCCCGCCCCGCTCGATGAATCTTTCCATGATCGCCGGCGCCAAACTTGGATCGGCGCATTGCTTGATGAGGGCAGCATCAACCATCCTCGGTCTCCTTGATTCTCAGGTGTTGAAAGCCATGACGACCGGACGGTCGAAGAGTTTTGCCCAGGCAAGCGTCGTTGCCTGCTGGATCGCGACGATCGATGTGCCGGCGGTCCACCATCCATTCCCCGTCGCTACGACAACGTCGGGAGCATGAAGCATCGACTGGAGTATGGGCCAGACGAGGAGCTGCTCGTAGCAGATCAACGGTGCGAGCTTCGTTTCCTCGATCGAGACGATGGGATTGGCGAAGAAATCCGCTCTGGCGCCGCCGCCCTGCCCTGTCCAGGCTTGCCACGGCGACCACATCGAAATGGGGACTGGTATGCGTTCGCGATAGAGGATTTGAGATCGATCCGCCGATATCGCCACCAGCACATTGTCATATCCTTGTCGATCGATGACGGCGGCACCGGCGATGACGGTGACGTCGAGACCGCGTAGGCCGTCCCGCCAGAGACGCTCCACGGTCGGCGTCCAGAAGCCGAGCGCGCTTTCGGGAAGGACAACGAATCGGGTTTGTGGATCGACCGCGGACCGTACCGTTGCGATCAGGCCACGGTGGTGCGCCAGCGAGGCTTCACGGCCAAGGGTTTGGCCCTGTTCGAGGTCGACGCCTTTCCAATCTGGCGCTAAGAGCGCATCTGTCCAGCTTGCGGCGGACCAGGCCCATAATCCTCCCAAGACGATTAGAGTGGCCGGCCAGCCTCGTGATGTCATCATCGCGAGGCTGGCAGCAGTTGCTGCAAGTCCCCACCATTTCCATCCGGGGAAAAGAACACCGGCCGCGGTGATCGGATGCGCCCATCCGGTAATGCCAAAGGGCGGCAGTGCCATCAGCACCGTCGCCACCATGTAGCGCGCCGCCCTCACCTTTCCCGGACGTTTCGACCAGGCTACCGTGTGCACCCCGACAAACGAAGTCGAAGCGGCCAACCACAACATCAGGCCAGGACAGACATCAGCGGCAAAGAAGTTCGCGACACCTTGGGGAAGACCGCGGGAGGCGGCGAGGAAGTAGCCGCCCGAAACAAACGCAGCGGTCAGCCGCGACGGCGATAGCGCCCACAATGCCGGGAAGATCATCGCGACCGGAAGAGCAAGTACGTGGCCGCTCCAGGCGATTGTCCCGGCACAAATCCCAAGCAGGATGAGCAATACAGCACGACAGCGATCACGGGTCGAAGGTGAGAACCGGTCGAGCAAGGCCAAGAAGGCCGGAATCCGGAATAGGTCCAAAATATCGGGAGTCATAGGAGCTCGCATAGGATGAGTGAAGAAACAGATGTCCGATTGGCACGACGCCACCGGAATAGGGGCGGATCGGCCTGCCCTCGGCGTCGGTTGCCAGCAGATCAGAAGCCGGGAGTTCAGCACCGTCAATGACGACGGCCGAGCTGATATCGACGCGCTGGCCGGCAAGTGCGACGACGGTTTTGATAAGGGGAGCGACGCCACCGGGACACGAGCCCCATCGCAGATAGCCGCGGCAGCGCGCATCCGCGAACAGGTCAGTCATCGGTGGGCACACGAACACCAGATCACCAACCGCGACGGCCCGACGCAACGGCTCGATGCGCCAGAGCCCCAGCGGCTCGCTCGGTGTCAGATTCACTCGGAGGCCGTCGACAAATGCACCGGCGATCATGCCAATCACGATCGCGATGAGCGGAGTGACCGTAAGGAGAAAGCCCCGCCCTCTCATTGCTTCAGCGCCGACGTCTGGCGCTGCGCGAACCGCAGTTCTTCAACCTGTTTGAGCGTGGCGGCCGTGCGTTCATGTTCCACAAGCTGCTGGGCCGTCCGCATGACCGGCCAGGCTTGCCTGAGTTCTTCGCGCTCCTTCGGCTGGAGACCGTCGGCGAGCTTCGCGAAAAGCGGACCGGACAGCTCCCGGGCCGCATTGGCGAGTAGAGTGCGCTCGCCGAACCTCTCCGTGATTGCCGCGTTGAAGGCGTCGATTTCGAGTTTTGTCTCACGACCGCTGAGCGCATATGCAAGCGCTGCGGACAGATCGTTGCGATCGATCGCATCGCGCACACGGTCAAGCACCGAGCGCGCGGCCGACGAGAGCGCCGGAATGTCGATCGACATGCGCTGGCGCAGCGCCTGTTCGTCAGTCGCCATGCGCTGTGTCGCGCTTTCGCGCATCTGGAGATAACGTTCGAGGTCGCGAGCCAGCGCCGGCCCGTTGATCTCAGCCACACGGCGCGCCTCGCGATCCACGTTGTTGGCGAGAATACCGGTCTTGCCCTTGAGCAGCCCGATCGAAGCCGGCTCGGTGGCAAGCTTCTGTAGCGTCTCATCGGCAGCTTGCCTGTCGGCGAGGACTACGTCGAAGTTCATCGCACGGAACGTCGCTTCCGGATTGGCGAAGACGTAAGCGAAACGCGCGGAAACTTCTTCCCATTGCCGTTTCAGTGCGGGATCGGCGCCAAGCTTGTCACCGACCGTATCGGCAACAGAGCCAGCGAATGTCTTGATGCCAGCGACCATGGGTGCGGCCTCCTTCATCGTTGGAGTGTCAGGGATTTGGGTGAAGCCGAGGCGCGGGGCGAAGGCAGCAAGGCGCTGGCCGAGCTCGATGAGCTTCGCCTTCTGGCGCAGCGTCCAATCCAGTCGATCGCGTACGAGCGTGCGAGCGACCTGAACGATGTGCAGGCCACGATTTTCTGCGAAGCGCAGCGCCTCGCGATAGAGCTTTCCACGCTCGTAATCGAGCGTCGTCTCCTTGGCTTGTCTTCGGGAGAGGACCTTGGCCAGTCCGCCGTTATAGGAGAAGGATCTCGTCCCGTAGTAGAGCTGCAGATCCTCGCGATGGCGGGTCATGGCCACATAGGTCAGGTGCCGATCCAGGGACAGGGAAACGAGCATCTTGACCCGGTCGACGGTGGCGCCCTGAGACTTGTGGATCGTCGTGGCATAGCCGTGATCGAGATTGTTGTAGAACCGCTGTTCTATGATCACCTGGTGGCGCTGATCGCCCTCGCCCACCGTTGCGACGATGCGGTTTGCTGCAGCCTCTATAACATGACCGATCATGCCATTTTTGACGCTGAGCGATGCCTCGTTCTTCAGGAAGACGATCTGATCGCCAGCATCGAAACGGCGTTCGCCGTCAGTCGTTTTGAAGGCATGGCCTTCGCCGACAATGCCGCGCTCGACCAGCTTTTGGCGGGCCATGACGTTGAGCATGCGCACATCGCGGCGCAGATGGGCGAGGATCAGCGTCGTCTTGGTGTGATGGAAGTCCTGGTTCCAGTCGGCGATCAGCCTCTCGACGGCTTCGGCCTTCAGGCGCGAGCCGAGCACCCTGCCCTCACCTTGATACGCAGCGAGGGCTTGGCCGACATTTCCGCGCGCCAGATCGAGCGACGCCTTGCGCATCCAATCCTCGCGCTGGCGATAGATCGTCTCGAGTTCGGCATAGCCAATGCGATCGACAATGGCGCGGAACGCGGCCCCCGCCTCGATCGGCTGAAGCTGCTCGGGATCACCGACCAGCACGATCTTCGCACCCGCCCTGACCACAGCATCGACGAACCCCGCCATTTGTTTCGAGGCGACCATGCCTGCCTCATCCATGACGAAGATCGTCTTGTCGTCCAGAACGTCACGGCCGCGGTTCCAGCGCAGCTCCCATGACGCAAGTGTCCGGCTGTCGATGCCGGCCTCCTTCTCCAGACCCTCAGCCGCCTTGCCCGCAAGCGCACCGCCGACGACGCGATATCCGGCCAGCTCCCATGCCTCACGGGCCGCCTTCATCATCGTGGTCTTGCCCGCACCCGCGCGCCCGACGACGGCTGCGATGCGGATAGGTCCTGCAATGCGCTCGATCGCGGCCTTCTGCTCGTCGGACAGCCGCTCATGCCGCCTGAACGTCGCATCCAGTACAGCCTCGGAAACGGCATGGGTCTCCTTGCCTGACAGCCACATGGCCTGCCGCGCCATCGTCGCTTCCAGCCGGATCATCGCTCGCGTCGAATATCGCGCCAGCAGTTTCTCGCCGGTGGCAAAATCGATCGTGTCACGCTGCAGCCGAAGCACGTCCGGGTTCAGGATGATTTTCAGCATCAGCTGCTGGAAGACTGCGGGGTCGTCGACATAGCGGTGCAGGACTTTGGCGATATCGCGTTCGCCGAAGACGCTCTTTTCCCGCGTGATCAGGTCGAGGACAATGGCGGGATTGCGCAGGATCTGGCGGGTATTTTCCGAGCGTCGCTGCTCGTTCAGCTCGACCCGTTCCAAAGCCGGGCGCACACCTTGGCTCTCCGCCTTGCGCTCGATGGCCTTGGCCCCGACGCCGAGATGGATGGTCGGCTCAAGCTCGATCCCCTGCTTTTCGTAGGACCTTCCGTCGATCGTCACATCAATGCCGCCGAGTGCGAGATGATAGTTCAACCGCTCGAACCATCCGTCTCGCAACACGTTGAAGTCATCGGTCGAACCGGCCCAGAGTTCGTAAAGGATCTTGCCGGATTTCGTGCGCACCGGCTGGCCGTCCTCGCCGATGACCGCGACCTTCTTCGACCCGAAGCCGTCCTCGGAAAGAGGCCGTAACGTGGTCATCAGGTGGATATGTGGATTGCCGGGATTGTCGTGATAGACCCAGTCGGCGACCATGCCCCTCGCCAGGATGTGTTTCTCGACGAAATCACGGATCAGGGCGATGTTCTGCTCGGCCGACAGTTCCAGCGGCAGTGCAATGGTGAAGTCGCGGGCGAGCTGTGCGTCGGCACGTTTCTCGAAAGCCTCGACCTTGTTCCAGAAGGCCTCGACAGCGTCCGAAACCGAGCGGTCGGCGATGAGGCTGCGAGCCCATTCGGGGGCATCGACGGGAAGTACGAACTCTTCATGCAGCAAGCCTTGTTTGCGGGTGTAGTCAACGGTACGGCCCTCACGCTCGTATTCCATCTTCGCGCAGTGCCGGTAGGCCGCAGACAGCACCACGCTGCGGCCCGAGCCGCGGCTGACGATGCTGGCTGAGAAATGAGCGATGGCCACGGCGAAGAGCGCTCCCGGTTAGAACCAAGTTCGTCGGGAGCGGTAGGGCGGCGAGCCTCTTACGCAACGCGTCGCGCCAGCGACGTATAATTGCGCCCTTGGATCCGCTCCTTCGGAACGCCGGGATGATCTCGCAATGTGTCGGCGTTGCCGACGTGCAGATTTGCACGTTCCCTGAAGAGGTCATCGGCGAGAAGTTTGGCGCTGCAGATGCAGAGCCAAACGAGAAGGACGAATGACCGGAATGAAGAAGCCAGCTTCGAAAATCAGAGAAGACATTGCACGGCTGCAGGATCAGCTCAGACAGGCGGAGACGCGCGAGGCTGAGCGCATCGGTCGGGTTGCGCTCAAAGCCGGTCTCGGCGAGATCGAGATTGACGAAGCCGAGCTCCTGGCAGCGTTCGAACTGATCGCAAACCGCTTTCGCGGCGGAAAAGATCCTACGGCCGGGAAACAGAACAGCGGTTATGGCGGGTCCGCGAGCGACACGACCGCGATGGTCGCGACTGGCGCGGCTCAGAGCGGCGCTGGCGAGGCTTGAGCGAATGCGCCAGATCACGTCGAGCGAGGCCCGAAAAAAAGACACGCGCGAAAAAATCGAGTTGGGCGGGCTGATCGTCAAGGCCGGTCTTCGCTATGAAAAACGAGCTCTTCTGCTTGGGCTGCTCATCGATGCCGCAAGACGGATGCGGAACAACGGCTCGGAACGAACGAGGCTGATAGCAATCGGCACGGAGGCGTTCGGTGTTGACAGCGAGTAGGCTCCTCCTTGCCATCGTCCCAGCAGCAATCATGATCGCGGCGACGGTTGTCACGCCGGGCATCGAACTCTGGCTTGCAGCCTTCGGGAAAACTGCACAGGCCAAGCTGGTTCTCGGCTGGATCGGGCTTGCCCTTCCCTATGCGATTGCGGCCGGCATCGGCGTGATCGCCCTGTTCGCCATCAATGGCTCGCCGAACATCAAGATGACAGGCTGGGGCGTGGCCACGGGAAGCGTGGTCGTTATCATCATCGCCGTGCTGCGCGAGACGATGCGCCTCGCCGGTATTGCCGATCACGTCCCGGCCGGGCAATCCGTGTTGGCCTATGCCGATCCATCGACGCTCCTCGGCGCGAGTGGCGCGATCCTCTCCGGCATCTTCGCGCTGCGCGTCGCACTGAAGGGCAACGCGGCATTTTCAAAACCCCTGCCCCGGCGCGTTCATGGCGAGCGTGCGATCTATGGTGACGCTGACTGGATGAAGCTGGCAGACGCGGAGGAGCTGTTTCCGGATAAAGGCGGTATCGTTGTCGGGGAACGCTACCGCGTGGACAAGGACGACGTCGCCGCACGCCCGTTTCGGGAAAAACAGCCGCGCACCTGGGGCGCGGGTGGAAAGTCGCCGCTCCTGTGCTTCGACGGTTCATTCGGCTCGAGCCATGGCATCGTCTTTGCCGGCTCCGGCGGCTTCAAGACCACGTCAATCGTCATTCCCTCGACTCTCAAATGGGGCAGCTCACTCGTTGTGCTCGATCCATCGCGGAAGGTCGCGCCATTGGCCGCCGAGCATCGCATGCGCGCGGGGCGGCACATTCGCGTTCTCGACCCGAAGCGCCCCGAAACTGGCTTCAATGTCCTCGACTGGATCGGCCGGTTCGGTGGAACGAAGGAAGAGGACATCGCCTCGGTAGCGTCGTGGATCGTGAGCGATAGCGGGCGCACGAACGTGCGCGACGAATTCTTCCGCGGCTCGGGGCTGCAACTGCTGACCGCGCTGATTGCCGATGTCTGCATCTCCGGCAACACCAAGCCCGAAGATCAGACGCTGCGGCAGGTTCGCAAGAACCTCGCGGAGCCGGAACCGAAGCTGCGCGACCGTCTTCAGAAGATCCACGAGAACTCGGAATCCGACTTCGTGAAGGAGAACGTCGCGGCCTTCGTCAACATGACGCCCGAGACGTTTTCGGGTGTCTACGCCAATGCGGTGAAGGAAACCCACTGGCTGTCCTATCCGAACTATGCGGCCTTGGTATCGGGCTCCAGCTTCTCCACTGACGATCTCGCCGCCGGAGCCGTAGACGTGTTTATCAACATCGACACGAAGACGCTCGAAACCCATGCGGCGCTCGCGCGGGTTATCATCGGCTCGTTTCTCAACGCCATCTATAATCGCGACGGCGAGATCGAAGGCAGGACGCTGTTCCTGCTCGACGAGGTCGCGCGCCTCGGCTTCATGAAGATCATGGAAACGGCGCGTGACGACGGCCGGAAATACGGCATCACGCTCACGATGATTTATCAGTCGATCGGACAGATGCGCGAGACCTATGGCGGCCAGGACGCGACGAGCAAATGGTTCGAGAGCGCGAGTTGGATCTCGTTTGCCGCCATCAACGATCCCGACACCGCCGACTACATATCAAAGCGTTGCGGTGACACCACGGTCGAGGTCGATCAGACGAACCGCTCGACGGGAATGAAGGGGTCTTCGCGGTCGCGATCGAAGCAACTGAGCCGCCGGCCGCTGATCATGCCGCACGAGGTGTTGCGCATGCGCGCGGACGAACAAATCGTCTTCACATCAGGCAATCCGCCGCTTAGATGCGGGCGCGCCATCTGGTTTCGGCGCGACGACATGAAGAGCTGTATCGACGAGAACCGATTTCATCGGGGCGAAAGCCTTCGGGAGCGCCAAAACGGACTCGTTCAGTAATCGAACCCATCACGAAAATGAATCGATGCACGCCATCCGATTCAAATGTCTCGTTGGACGCGCGAATACCGATCGACGATTCTTCGGCCATGATCGCGCAACCCTATCAGCTCTATGTCGAACGAACCGATCCGCCAAGGAACATGGCGAGATACTATGCAATGTCCATTGAGCCGACCTTGTTCGGCGACGCCTGCCTCACGCGACGATGGGGACGCATCGGCAGCAATGGCCAGCAAATGATCCATCATTTCGAGAAAGAGGAAGAGGCGGTCGCGCTGTTCCTGGAATTGCTCCGCCAGAAGCGGGCGAAAGGCTATCGGCCGGCGCGATCGGCATAGCACAGGCGTCTTGACCTTTTCAGCCACGCAAATGCTTGAGCGATACCAACGCCTTCTGGAAAAAACATTTCGAGGGCTCCAGGTAGCATCTCCCGCACACATCTTGCAAACCGAAGTGCTGCCACCTCATGACCCATCGACTGCAGCGAAACAATGGGCCGCAGCCGTTGATTTTTACGAGGAACTTCGTATATATGGTGAAGACGGCGAAAGGTGATTGCCGCCCTTCTGAGCGGAGCATACCAGCACGAGGCGCAACGTTCGAATGTCGACACGAAGAACCTGCTTCTAACCGGTTTGGTGACCGCCGAGGAAATTTGCGACGTGTTGAAGCGCTGCCAAGGTCAGGATCACACAGCCTCGCCGCATCATCAGGTGCCGTCGATCGAGGTCCATATAATCCAGCGTGTGGCTGGTACATCAAATTCTACTTTGTTGACCCGGACACCGTGTTCATCAGCGTGCATCAGTGAGGTGACACATGAAACTTTATCAACCCGGTGACACGAGCAAAGCAATTTGCCCGCATTGCGGCAGGCTCGTTTCCACGACCTTCGCCTATCGCGACGTGCCTTTCGAAGACGGCTCCGGCGTGGTCAAGGGGATACTTGCCGCGGTCTGTGATGAGTGTCAGAGCGTCATCGCGATCCCTGCGCAATCGACCCCAGCTATTCGACGCGCGCGCGATACCGCTGAGATTTCTCTTGAAGTCAGCATTCCTGCTCCGGAGGTCGAGATCCTTGACGCGGCCGCCTACCGTGTCGACCCCACTGCAACGACGCGCTTTAGGAAATCGCTCTTTGCCTTCTATCTTCAGCGTTTGCGGCACAGCCAGGGCACAGTGGAAGTCCTGCGCCGCGATTTCGAAGCGTGGGATGCGATAAAGGCTGAACAGCGCAAGCGTGCCGGGCGCGGGATCAGGATCCCCCAACGTCGGCTTTCATTCAAGATATCGCCAAAGACCGACCGCGATGTTCAATGGATCATGGAAGCGAGCGGCATGAACAAGACCGACACGGTGCGCAGTGTCGTGATGGAAATCGAGAAAGACCTTTTGGGACCGAAGGTACCCCGCGAACTGAGACATCTGCAGGACATCGCAGCAGTCGTTAACGCCTGAAGAGCCGGCAGTGGCACATTGGGCTGAGCGTCAGAGGCTCGTGCATTCTTTCCAGCGTGAGCAAAGCCTGCACCGGGGTTCGATGTCCCGGTGCAGGCTCCAAGGACCACGGTTTCGCGGTTTCGGGCCATTCCTCGTTCAGCCGATCGCGCCGGGACACTCCTGAAATTGGGTTCTTGCTCGGAAGAAACACCCCACGTGAGAAGGGCCGCTTCCGGCCCCTCTCTCCAGATTTCCAATCTACGAGCGGTTGGAAAAAAGCGGCATTGTGCGCTTCTTCGTCAGGCTGTCGCGCGTTGTGGTGAACATGGAGCCATCCCATTCCCGCCACGTTTCCCAGCCGTTGATGGTGGCGCGACCGTACCAGACGCACACCTTGACGGTTGTTTCATCGATTTCCTCGACGATGGAAACAGTAAATGTGCCGCCGAGGTTCGATGGGGTATCATAGACCTCAACCTCTTTTTGCCGGTTGGTCATGGTCAAACCTCAGAGCGAATGATTGTGGGACGGTTTCGCTGTATGCGAACGGTGAAGCCCGCGACGCGGGTGCCGATGATCCCCGGTTCATCGATATGTTCGAAAGCCGGATCGAAGACGGCGCGCGAAATCTGAAACTGCCCCGCAACGAGATCGATCGCATGGGTTGGTGAAACGCTGTCGCCCTCTTCATTCACGCCGGTTACGAGCAGGTTTCCGGCAAGCGGCGACGGAAAATCCGCCAGTTGCGTAAAGCATTCGAGGCCGTCGATAAGGCCGTTATCGTCGCAATAGACGATATGGTCATCGCCGATCCGGACGACATCGACGCATGTGCAATCGATGTGAGCATAGATGGACTTCAAGATGTCCTTCCGGTCTATCTCTACGCTGCGAATGGTTCCTGCCTTGGCGTCGATCAGGTAACCGATGAATTTGTCTGTCATTGGGATGAACTCCTTCTTCCCGCGAAGCGGTCTTGCTCTTGCCCTGTTGGGGCTGAAGCCTGCTTCTGGTTTGATTTGCGAACATGGCGGATGCGCACGGCAATGTCGGTCGCTCGAGCTTCCGCCATTGAGGCGCATCGTCGATTTCTTGCTGTTCGAGGTTTCCGGCCCGCCCGAAAGGAATGATCCTCTCGGGCGAAGCCGGCATTCCGATCGCGCCATCAATCCCAGGGAATGACAGCCATCAGGTCTTCGTCGTCCTGACCCGGATAGCGGCCCAAATTGGCATTGAGCCTGCCGTGGCCGGTACTAATGGAAAGGCTGTAATAGTCGCCGCCGCTCTGGTTCTTTTTCTGCCAGATCGCACCGATTTCGACCTGCCGGCCCTTTGGAGAGGTGGCAAAGAGGCGGTAGACCGGCGCATAGGGATTGGTGCTGCGGTTCTCCTTGCCCGTGATGTCGAGGTCATAGGAGATGGATGCGATGTTGCCGGTGAGGGTGTTGTTCTCACCAAAGCGAATGAAGTTTGCGTAGTCGGTCATTGTCTGTCTCCGTAGGTTGTGGTTGCAATCCGAAGGGCAAGCCCCCTCGGGCGAAGCCTCCCCGGTCTTCCCGGGGGAATGGCCTCTGACATTCCCCGGGACAGAGTGGGGAGGGCGAAAGCCCGCCCCGCGGCGGCGAACGGGACTGTCAAGCGGCGTGGCGCGGAAGGCGGGGCATCTTCACGGGTCCGCGCTCGCGGACTGGCGCGGAAGATGAACCGGCTTCACGGGCCGCTTGACCGGCCTGGGCGGCGATGTCATGGGGCGAAAACAAACAAGGCGGACCGGAACGGGCCTCATCGCCGGGGGCGCAGCACCCCGCACAAGCGATAGCCATCAGGATCGGTAAAGACGGTTGAAGACCGGCTGCATGCCGTCGGCATAGAGCGCGGACCACTCAAGGAACGGGTGGCTCGACTTCCGATTCACACATCGCGGAGGATGCGTGATTCCGTTGCGGATTTGCCGAGAAATGCCTATTTTAGGTCAATTCGCGGCGAAACTGCTGGTTCCAGGTCATGGGTGGCCGTCAATATCGGTTGACGAGCGGGCCACTCGACACTATGTTGAGTTCTAACAACTAACCCAGCATCCTGAGAGACATGGGCTCCGGGCGGTTGGGGTAAAAAGCCGGCGCAAGCCGGTTTTTTTATGTCTTGGGGGCAGGAGTGCCAGCATTACGAACGCGCGTCTATATCGACGGCTACAATCTTTACTATGGTTGCCTTCGCAAGACCGCCTTCAAATGGCTTGATGTCCTGAGCCTGTTCGAAACGCAAATTTTGCCGACGATCCTCTACAGGCCGACACCAGATGCCGAGCCGGCAACAATGCCGCTCCATCCCGACTGCGCGATCAAATATTTCACCGCCAAGATCATCGAAAGTGCCGCCAAGGGTGAGGACTCGGTCTCTTCCCAAGCCCAATATCACAATGCCCTGACGACCCATTGCGGTGGCAGGCTCTCCTTCGTGATGGGCCACTATTCCCTTTATAAGGCCAATCAGCATATCGTTCCCGCCGACGATCCGAAGCGTTGGCCGCGCGATTGCGACAAGATCCAGGTCTGGAAGCTCGAGGAGAAGCAGTCGGACGTGAACCTGGCGCTTCATCTCTACGACGACGCCCTGAGCGGCGAGGTCGACCAGGTGGTGCTTGTCACCAACGACACTGATCTGACGCCGGCGCTGGAGATGTTGAAGGTCCGCTGCCCGAACATCATCCGTGGCCTGGTGATTCCGACGCGCAAGGTCGGCGCGGGCGGCGACTTTGAACGCGAGGCAAACGTGTCGCTGGCGAAGCTCGCTCATTGGGTCAGGCGGCATATCTCGGATGACGAATTACGGGCGTCGCAATTGCCGGATGTCGTCCCCGGTCGCCGGCGTGCCAGCGTCAAACCGCATTCATGGTATGCGAAGCCGCATCACCTCGCGAAGATGCTGGAAATGGCCCGCCCTGTGCTGCGCACCGAAGGCGAGGTCCTGAAATGGGCGCGCAGGGAGAGCGCGCATCTCGGTGGCCGTCGCCCGATCGATCTGATCGAGACGGATGCCGGCGCCGTCGAGGTCTTCGACTACATCGAAGCCTTTATACGCGAGCAGCTCGACAAGGCCGGTGATCAGGACGATCTGTCCTCGAACTCCTGAATTCGACGGGCGGGATGGGAGCATGAGGGATGGGGCTTTGGGGCGTCCCTCATCCTGGCCCGCGCCGCTTCGATGGCGGCAAGGCCAGGCAAGCGGCAAGCCTCGACGGTCCGGCTCGTAATCTGGCAAATGTGAAAGGCGTTGCGCCGCCTCTTCCGGCGGCGCATTTACTTCGCTCACGCCTTTAGCGCGGCCATCCTTTCGCCGAGCAGCCAAAGGGCCTTGTTCAGCTTGATATCCTGGTCGATGCCGTTCACGGCGCGGGACTTCACACGGCGCGGCCTGCCGAGATCGTCGCGGCCAACGCCGCGCAACCCACCTTTGACGGCGTTTTCTTGAACTACGTTCCAGACGGTCCAGAGATCATTGGAACGATCGTCGTGGCGGCGGGGCACAAGCAACTGTTGCGGCTTGATCGGAGTCGTGATCTCGCCTTCGTTGTCTCCGAAGTGCAGGACATGGGCGGCGTCGGCGAGAATGTCGGCTTCCTCATGGTTCAGCCGCAAGGTCGACCAATCCTGCGGAGCGGCAAGGGTGCGTTCGGCCTCGCCGAGAACACGATAGGTGCCTTCGATGACCTTGTGCTGCACATCGCCGGAATGACGAACCTTGATCGCGTCGATGGCTCCGGTCTGCGTCACCAAGGAATTGAGGCAACGGACGCGGAAAAGTCCGGCCATGAGCTCGTAGGCGCTCGTCCCGTCATTGGCGTTCTTGAGCAGGATCTCGCAAACAGTGTCACCCACGCTGTACACCTTGCCGTCATCGATGCGACGCATGCGAATGAGGTGCTTGGTGAAATCGGCCTTGCCCTCGGTGCGGCTGCGCGACTGCTTTGCGCCGACAGGCATGAAACCTTCGTTCATGAGGCCGCGCAATACTTCGATGGTTGGAATGGGCTGGAACCGCTCGGACCGGCTTTCGTGGGCCGTCACCGCGAAGATCGAAGGAGCGATGCGACGCATTTCGGTTTCGGTCAGTGCGCGGCCAGTGTCGAAACGTGCGGTCTCGGTGTAGATGCTCATTGTCTTTCTCCAAAGCTTTCCGTTGCCACCCCGAAGGGCAAGCCCCTCGGGCGAAGCCTCCCCGGTCCTTCCCGGGGAATGGCCTCTGACATTCCCCCGGACAGAGTGGGGAGGGCGAAAGCCCGCCCCTCGGCGGCGAACGGGACTGTCAAGCGGCGTGGCGCGGAAGACGGGGTATCTTCACGGGTCCGCGTGTGCGGACTGGCGCGGAAGATGAACCGACTTCACGGGCCGCTTGACCGGCCTGGGCGACGATGTCATGGGGCGAAAACAAACAAGGCGGACCGGAACGGGCCACATCACCGGGGGCGCAGCACCCAACAGACAAGCGATCGCCATCGGGACGGCAAAAACGATTGAAGACCGGCTGCGTGTCGTCGGCACAGAGCGGATCGCTCCACCAATTGGTGGATCGAGCGATCTCAGAAAGCACCATCCCATCCAAGGCGGTCGTTTCCCAAAGACTTCGGAAAACCCTACAGCGCTATGACGGAGCGCGGGTTTCCTCCGTCTGCGCCGCTCGTCGGCAAAGCCGACTCACTCCGGCCGCGGCCGCGCCGCCCGGCGGCGCTGCGGCTGGAAAACGAATTCGGACCGAGCGATGCGCAGACCCAGCTCTTTTGATCGCACCAGCGCGACGTGAAACAAGCACGGTGCGATCCGGAAACGATGAAGAGCATTGGAGAAATCAGCATGGCGCCGGACGCAGGCCGGGATTTCGGGAATTCTCGACGCGCAAAGAGCGGAAAAAGGGCAGCCGCAGGAGCTTCAACATCGTGGCCCGAAGGGGAAGCGGGATCGACTGCCTCCGCTCTTTGCGCTCCCTTTCATCTGTCTCTTATACACATCTGACGCTGCC
>NZ_JAUQTZ010000045.1:0-45744 GCF_059803845.1 Rhizobium sp. UFLA01-1127
GCATGGCAAACAACTCGATCGGACCATGGGGCGTCGTTTGGAGCCTGTCGCGAGCCATTTCGCAAATCTGAGGGACCAGTTTGCGCCGCTCTTCGAAAGATTTCGAGGTCTGCCGGCCTAATCTTGTAGGCGCTGCGCCTTTTCCAAGGCGTCGATGATCATTTTGTCGGTAAATGGCTTGCCGATTACTCCGACTGCTCCTTCGAGGCCGTATCCAACCCGTTCGGGGCTGCCGGTCACAAAGATCACTTTTATCCCAAACCGATCCATCAATCGGCGAGCGAGCCCGCCTCCGCTATGGCCATCGGCCAAGCCGAGATCCACGAAAGCGACCTGTGCCTTTGATGCATAGGCGAGCGCCTGTTCTGCCGTCAAGTAAGAGCCCACGACTTCATGACCGGCTTCGGCAGCGATACGTTCCAGTTCGAGTGCCACCAAGGGCTCATCCTCGACGACCATAACCTTCATCAACAATCTCCTCATGCAACAAGAGATAGAACAAATTGGAAGAAAGACGACGTCGGCCGCCGGACAGTTCTGTCGAACGCGCCGCCCGCGGCAGTATTGTCTCGCCTCCAAACACAGCAGACTTTCAAGATTGCTCGCCTCCCTTCATCGCTTCTCCGGGCTCAAAGAGAAACATCGTGGTTGAAAGAGGGGCAAGATCGAGGAGAAGGGACTGATGGCGCGCATGCGCGGGAAAGTCGTCGGTGATACGATCGCCAGAGCCCATGCCGGCTCCACCGTAAACAGGGTCATCGGTATCGAGTATCCGCCGCCAGAGGCCGGAAAAAGGGACGCCTACTCTGTATCCGCCCCGGAAAACCGGCGTGAAATTCGAGATGACCAGAATAGCCGACCGCCGTCCGGCATCGAAGCGCAGCATTGCGAAAACCGACTGTTCGGCATCATCCGCAACCGCCCATTCAAAGCCGTCCGGCACGGTATCGCCATGCTGCAGGCAGGGGAAATGCTTGTAGATGCGGTTCAGATCGCGCACCAGCCGTTGCAGGCCGGCGTGGGACGGCTCATCCAGGAGATCCCATTCCACGGAACCATCGTGGCTCCATTCCGACCATTGACCGATCTCATCGCCCATAAAGAGAAGCTTCTTACCCGGGTGCGCCCACATGAAGCCGAAAAGAGCGCGGAGGTTGGCCATCTTCTGCCATTGATCGCCGGGCATCTTGGCGAGCATGGAACCCTTTCCATGCACGACTTCGTCATGCGAAAACGGCAGAATGAAGCGCTCGCTATAGGCATAGATCATGCCGAAGGTCATCGAGCCGTGATGATACTTTCGATAGACCGGATCGTCGGACATGTAATGGAGCGTGTCGTGCATCCATCCCATATTCCACTTCATGTCGAAGCCGAGCCCGCCCTCCGCAGCGGGTCTGGTGATGTTCGGAAAAGCGGTCGACTCCTCGGCGATCATCAGCGCATGCGGATAGCGTTCGTGAACGATGCTGTTCAGATGCTTGAAGAACTCGATGGCTTCGAGGTTCTCCCGCCCGCCATAGCGGTTGGGGATCCACTCGCCTTCCGGGCGGCTATAGTCGCGATAGAGCATGGAGGCGACGGCATCGACACGCAGTCCGTCTACGTGATAGCGGTCAAGCCATTCGAGCGCGCTCGCGATCAGGAAGCCTTTGACCTCGTTGCGGCCAAGATTATAGATCAGCGTGTTCCAGTCGCGATGAAAGCCTTCCCGGGGATCTTCATGCTCATAAAGTGCGGTGCCGTCAAAACGCGCCAGTCCCCACACGTCTGTGGGAAAATGCGCCGGCACCCAATCTAGAATGACACCGAGCCCTTCCTGATGGCAGCGATCGACAAAATATGAAAAATCTTCGGGCGTGCCGTGGCGCCCGGTTGGCGCAAACAGACCCAGCGGCTGGTACCCCCACGATCCGCCAAAAGGATGCTCCATGATCGGCAGCAACTCGATATGGGTGAATCCCATTTCGCTCACATAGGGAACGAGCCGCTGCGAGAGTTCGATCCAATCGAGCGCGCGACCGCCATCTTCCATGTCGCGCAGCCAAGAGCCGGCATGAACCTCGTAAATCGAAAGCGCCTTGGTGAAATGATCGGCGTTTCGGCAATCGTCCATCCAGGCATAATCGTTCCAGCGGAAGGGTTCTGACGAAGCCACCACAGATGCCGTCGATGGCGCCGGCTCGGCTGCCCGCGCGACCGGATCGGCCTTTTGTGGAAGCAGCGTGCCGGAGCGATCGATAATCTCGAACTTATAGCGTTCGCCGACCGTGATATGCGGAAGGAATATCTCCCAGACACCTGCCTGCGGCCGGAGCCTCATCGGATGACGGCGTCCATCCCAGGCGTTGAAGTCGCCGACCACGGACACCCGGCTTGCGTTCGGCGCCCAGACCGCGAAACGCACGCCCGCGACATCGTCGATCGTCATGGGGTTGGCGCCGAGGGCCTTGCTCAGGTTGTAATGCGTGCCTTGCGAGATCAGATGGAGATCCAGATCGCCAAGCAACGGCGCAAAGGTGTAAGGGTCGGCCGTCACCTGGACTGCGTCGGGCCATTGAATTTTCAGATAATAGGCGTTGCGATCGGCAAGTGTGGCGCCGAACAGGCCGGCCGGATGGATAAGAGCGGCCGACACCAGAACGCGATCGCTGTCTCGATCCAGGATTTCAACGCGCAAAGCCCCCGGAAGATAGGCTCTGACGCTGTAGCGACCGTCCACATCTTGGTGCATGCCGAGGATGGAAAAGGGATCTCCATGCCGCCCCTCCACCAGGGCATGTACGGAACCCGCATCCACTCCGCCAAGAATGTCGGCAATATCGCTCATGATCGGCTCTCCGAAAGTCGGGCGATGATGGCAGTAAGTCCGTCTAGCGGAATAGGAAGCCACTTCGGCCGGTTTCGTGCCTCGTAGGCGATCTCATAGGCGGCCTTCTCCAGAAGAAAGATATCGATGATCCGCCGCACCTCGGCAGGCGTTTTCGGCAAATCGGGCGAAGCCGCCAATGCCGCGATGTAGGATGTCAGAAAAATGCGTTCCGCATTTTCCGCGAAGCGCCGGATCACCTCTCGGCGGCGGGCATCATGATGATCCGAAATGGCGTCGTTTTCGAGCATGGCGGTTGCTGAGAGATAGTCGAGCGACCGCAGCAGGCCGGCAGCGTCGCGCAACGGGCTCGTCTTGGCGCGGCGTTCGGCCAGATTGCGCGCCGGCTCGCCTTCGAAATCGATGATAACGGCATCGCCTTCCGTCACCAGGATCTGGCCAAGATGGAAATCGCCATGCGCGCGCGTCAACAACGTGCCCTTCGCCTCGCCCGCAAGCTCACTGGCAAGCGCAAGGATCCTGTCGCGTTCGGCAAGCAGCAAGGATATTTGCTCTGCGATCTCCGGCTCGACATTGTCTTCGAGGTCGGTCAGCTTGGAAAAGGCATAGGCGATCTCGCCCGTTACGGTTTTGCGGATGCCGGCGATATCGCGTGCATCGGCCCGGCGCGGCGCAAAGGCTTCGCTGTCGGTCGGCTGCGCCAGCAAGACATGCAATTCTCCGAGGCGTTCGCCGACCATGGAAATAAAATGCAGAAGCGGCTGCAGCTGCTCATCGGCCGACTCGACTGCAGCCTCGGTGATAACGATCTCGTCAGCGGTGCGGCGCAGGTTGGACAGCATCCAATTCCAGGCGTCACCCTGGTTGCGGATCGCTCCTTGCACGATGATAAGCGTCGACCGGCGACCTTCGCCATCGGTCCGAGCCACCTCGCCCAGAAGAGGGGCAGTATGCTCATAGCCATGTTCCGTTAGATAGCGCGTCATCTCGACTTCCGGATGGACGCCGACGAAGACATGGCGGATCAGCTTGATCATCGCCAAGTCTCCGACGAGCAAGGAGCTGTTGGATTGCTCGGCCGAAAGCCAGCGGATCGGCATATCCTCGGTTAACGCCAGGCGATCGAGCCGATCAGTGCCAATGAATTCGATCATGCCGGTGCGTCCGCTGACCGTCGAGCGATCGCACAGGCCTTGAAGAATACCGCGTGCCATCATCTCGACGGCAAATCCATCGGTGAGGTATCCAATCCGCCTGCCCTGCCGGATGCGGGCAAGGGAAAGCTGCTGGGCGAGCACGTTGGGCGCCGTATCATCCCATTCGGCTGCGAGCGGCAATTGATAGCTCTCCACATGATCCGGCAGCACGACCTCGATCTCTCCGAGCACGACACCGTCGGCAAAGGGTATCGGCGTCGCGGAAACGAGCCTCGCCTCCTGCAGAGCCTGGTCCTTGGCGCCGAACCAGCGGCGCTTCGAAAGGTAAGCGGGCAGGATATCCTTGCTCAGCACCGCAGTGTGATGCGGCAGCTCGGCAAGCTCCGTCAGGCTGCGCCGGATAACGATCGTCAGCAGATCGACAAGTTGTTCCGGCGGAGCCGTTCGCCAGGCCGGCCCGTCGGCCTCGGCAGCGAGCTGGAACCAGAAGAAACCATAGGGAGGCAGCGTAAGCAGGTAGGTGAGCTGCCCGATCGGCGGGAACGGCGACATGCCCGTCAACTCGACCGGCACCCGCCCTTCAAACTGCTGCAGATCAAGCTCTACCGCCTGGGGAACGCGCGACAGGCTTGCAACGCACAGGATGACCTCCTCGTCATATTCGCGCAAATAGGCAAGAATCCGCCGGTTTGCCGGTGTCAGAAACCGCATTGAACCCCGTCCGAAGGCGCTGTGGCGACGGCGCAGCGCCAGCATTCGCCGTGTCCAATTCAACAGGGAATGAGCATCCGACACCTGGGCCTCGACATTCAATGCTTCATAGCCGTAGAGGGGATCGGCGACGGGCGGCAATACAAGGCGTGCCGGATCTGCGCGCGAGAAGCCGCCGTTGCGATCGGGGGACCATTGCATCGGGGTGCGAACCCCGTCCCGGTCGCCGAGATAAATATTGTCCCCCATGCCGATCTCGTCGCCGTAATAGACGATGGGAGTTCCCGGCATGGACAGCAGCAACGCGTTCATGAGCTCGACACGGCGGCGGTCGCGTTCCATCAACGGCGCCAGCCGGCGACGGATGCCAAGGTTGATGCGGGCGCGCTTATCGGAGGCATAGGTCTCCCACAGATAATCCCGTTCAGCGTCGGTGACCATTTCGAGGGTCAGCTCGTCGTGATTTCTGAGGAAGATCGCCCATTGGCAGATTTCGGGAATTTCCGGCGTTTGACGTATGATGTCGGTGATCGGGAAGCGGTCCTCCTTGGCAATCGCCATGTACATGCGCGGCATCAGGGGAAAGTGGAACGCCATGTGGCATTCATCGCCGTCGCCGAAATATTCCCGCGTGTCCTCCGGCCACTGGTTTGCCTCGGCAAGGAGCAGCACGCCGGAATGTGTCGCATCGAGCGCCGCACGGATCTGTTTGAGGATCAGATGGGTTTCCAGCAGGTTTTCGTTGTTGGTGCCCTCGCGCTCGACAAGATAGGGGATTGCATCGAGCCGGAAGCCGTCGATGCCGGTCTCAAGCCAGAAACGCATGACATCGATAATTTCCTTCATGACCAGCGGATTATCGAAATTGAGATCTGGCTGGTGCGAATAGAAGCGATGCCAATAATAGGCGCCCGCCACGGGATCGAACGTCCAGTTCGACTTTTCCGTATCGAGAAAAATGATACGGGTCTCGGGAAATTTGAGATCGGTATCCGACCAGACGTAGAAGTCGCGCTCGGGGCTTCCGGCAGGCGATTGCCGCGCGCGCTGGAACCAGGGATGCTGATCAGACGTGTGGTTGATGACCAGTTCGATAATGACGCGGATGTTGCGTTCATGCGCCGCCGCCACGAACTTCCGGAAATCCTCCAGCGTTCCATAGTCCGGGCTGACGTTGCGATAATCGGCAATGTCATAGCCGTCGTCGCGTCGGGGCGATGGAAAGAACGGTAACAGCCAAATGGCATTGACGCCGAGTGCGGCGATATAGTCGAGCTTTTGGTATAGGCCTTCGAAGTCGCCGATGCCATCGCCATTGGCATCGTAAAAGGACTTGATGTGCAGCTGATAGATGATCGCATCCTTATACCATAGCGGATCATCGGCAGCATTATCGACCTCGGGCATGTGAACAGTGTCCATCTCAGACCTCCCCTGCCCTGACGCGCCAGATGGCAAAGGGCAAATGGGCCGGATCGAGCCGGATCATCTGCCACTTCCCCGTGCGACTGAATCTTTGGCCGCTAACGAGATCGTCGAAAGCGAGCGTCCCGTCGTCTGCCAAGCCGAACCGCCAGAGCGGAAATTCGACATTGCTTTCCTCTATCGCATGCGGATTGAGCGTCACGGCGACAAACAGAACATTGTGACGCCCGACGCTTGCCTTCTCGAAAAACATGACGTTGGGGTTCGATGAGGGCAGAAACGTCAGGCCGAGATGCGAATGCAGGGCCGAATTATTCTTGCGAATGCGGTTGAGCATCGAGATCTCCGCCTTGATGTTACCCGGTCGGTCATAATCCCAGGCGCGGATCTCATATTTCTCACTATCGGCATATTCCTTGCGCTTTGCATCCGGCCGTCCTTCGCAAAGCTCGAAGCCGTTATAGACGCCCCAAAGGCCGGACAGCGTGGCGGCAAGCGCCGCACGGATGAGATAGGCAGAGCGCGGCGCGTTCTGCAGGAAGTCCGGGTTGATATCATGGGTATTGACGAAGAAATGCGGGCGAAAGAACTCGGTGACCTCCCCTTGAGTAAGCTCGGTCAGATATTCCTCCAGCTCCGCTCTTGTGTTTCGCCATGTGAAATAGGTGTAGGACTGGGAGAAGCCGACCTTCGCCAGCCGATACATCACCTTCGGCCTTGTGAAGGCTTCCGAAAGGAACACGACCTCTGGATGGCGTGCGCGGATATCGCCGATCAGCCACTCCCAGAAGGGAAAAGGCTTGGTATGGGGGTTATCGACGCGGAAGATTTTGACGCCTTCCTCGATCCACATTTCGACAATGTCGCGCAGCTCGGCCCAAAGCGCCGGCACCGCCTCCGGTGCGTAGAAATCGACATTGACGATGTCTTCGTATTTTTTCGGCGGATTTTCCGCATAACGGATCGTGCCGTCCGGGCGCCAGTCGAACCAGCCCGGATGTTCCTTTAGCCAAGGATGGTCAGGCGAGGCTTGGATCGCTAAGTCGAGCGCAATCTCCAATCCGAACCACCTTGCTTGCGAAATCAGATGCTCGAAGTCATCGAATGCTCCAAGGAGGGGGTGGATTGTCTCATGTCCACCGGCTTCCGAACCAATTGCGTAGGGACTGCCCGGGTCAGTTGGAGCGGCGACGAGAGAATTGTTGCGGCCCTTGCGGTTGGTATGGCCGATCGGGTGGATCGGCGGGAAATAGAGCACGTCGAAGCCCATATCCCGGATGGCCGGCAGGCGTGCGATGACGTCCTCGAAAGTGCCGTGGCGATTGGGATCACCGCTCTGCGAACGGGGAAAGATCTGATACCAGCTCGCAAAGGCGGCCTCGCAGCGCTCGGCTTCTACACCATAAGTCCGCGAGTGCGATGCAAAGGGACGGCGGTCGGCGAGCGCCATGAGCTCGCTTGTACGTGGGGTAAGCAGCAATTCAAGCTTCCCCGGCGCGTCACGCCTTTCGAGCTCGGCAAGCAGCGCGGCGAGCTCGGTTCTATCTTCATCCCTCAACGGTATGCCGCGATCGCCCGCGGCATCGCGGATCAACTCTTCGCCTTCGATCAGTTCCAGCCGCAGATCGAGGCGCGCTTCGCTCTTCTTGAGAAGTTCGTAGCGGAAGATAGCGAAGGGATTTTTCCAGGCTTCGACCATGAAATCGAAGCGCCCGATGCGATCGAGAAGGAAGGATCCCTGCCATCGATCGTTTTCGGAAAGGACCATTCTCGTTTGACGCCAGTCAAGCTCATTACGGGCGCGGTAAAGGAGGGCGGCCGACAGCAGATCGTGCCCATCAGCAAAGATGTCCGCCTCAACCATCACGGTGTCGCCGACGAGGCGTTTGATTGCAAAACGTCCATCGTCCACCTGCGGCGTAACATGTTCGATGGCAATGCGTGGAGAGGCCGTCGCTCCGGTGAGCGATAGCTCCCCTTCGTCGGCGGTGACGACGGGGCGTGCCTCGGTCGCGAAGGCATGCACGTCGCCCGGAGCGATCCTGCGACCGCCAGGCACCTCTTCGATAGGTAGGAAAGGCGAGGCCAGGCGATGTATAATGTCATCGGGCAGTTCCGCGGGCCGACGCAGATCTCTATTGACCACGAGAAGCCGCGCGTGCGTTGCATCGCGCAATGCGGGCCGATCAGCCTGCGCGATCACCGTCACTTGGCTTGCTGTTTCGCATTGAAGGGTCATCCGTCGAGTAGACGCGCGTGCAGCGGCATTCAGCTCGCGTATATCGGCCGAGATATCGTAGGCTCCCTCGGCTTTGAGGACACGCAAACCCTTTCCATGACCGTATGTCGGATCGAGCGGCAGGGTGGCGCCGAATTCGAAACCCATCGGCACTAGCAATCCGCCGCCGAGTTCGGCCGAAAGATGGAGAGCGCGGCGCGATTTTCGCTCGCGGATTTCCAGGCTTTCCGTGCCATGCGCCAAACGCCTTCCAAACGGTGCTTCCGGAAAGGCAATCTGCAGCCCGAAAGGAAGCTGCAGGCGATATTCCTCAAGGAACCAGTTTTCGCGCAGATCCCACCAGGCAAACGACGAAAAGGCGCCATCGAAGCCGCAGCCTTGCAACGCGGAACGCAGCGCGAAATCGGTTCCCGGCGTATAGGCAAAAAATCTCGTCTCCGGCCTTGCCGTTTTCGCACTGGTCGTCAGTCGCCGCCATCCCTCGGCAGACAGACCGGCAAGGCCAAGGACCCGATAGCCAGCGACCCCACAGGACGCAAACTCTGCCAGCCGTTCTTCCCACTCATTGATTACCTCGGTGGGGAATAGCGCTATCGGCCTAGTTGAAGAGAGGGGTGACCGCCTTGGATCGAGTGGGATAAAGTCTGCCGCGGTCCCGGCGTCATGCGAGCAGATCGCAAGATCCAGCATGAATTCGATCCCCAATGCCTGCGCATCTTGCGCCAGCATGGACAGAGCCTCTTTTGCATCCCCTTCCAGCTCGAGCACCGGATCCAGATGCTCGTAGTTGTCCGTTGAAAAAAGGCCCGCCCCCGCCTTTTTTTGAAAAGGTGGAGCAGAGAGCACGCTGTCGAAGCCGAGCGTGCGCGCGTGATCAAATACCTCGTTCCATCGATCTCGCCCCGTCAGCAGCAATGGATTCACATAGTAGATCCGCGGATGGCTGAATGCGGTGTCTGACTGAGCTGCGAACGTCATCAGGTAATTCTCCACGCATCACGCGGAAATGAACTATTGTCTCGGCAATCACCAAGCCTAACCTTCAGGCAACTTAGTTGTTCCACTCCGGGCAACTTCCGCTTGAACGGGTTAGCTCGCCGTTTGAGATCGCAAAAGAGATCTATGCTCCGACAGAATCGAAGCTAGGTGTTTGGCCCCAGCATGGACGGTGTAAATTTGTCACAACACAGCGGAGGAAGCTACGGGACAAGTTCAGGCACTGCTTACGTCGAAAAGCTGTCCGGTATCAAATCGGAATCGCGTCCGGTAAATCACCGAAATCTACAGTTTGATCGCGTCGCGGCGGAGGCCGACCGCCTCGCGAAGCTTCTGCGGCAGGACGTATGCCGTCTTGTACTGGACGTTGAGCTTGCGGCTGAGATGGAGCGCGGCCATGCCCTTGGCGGCCGTGATCTCCTCCCAGATCGCCATGATGATCTTCTTGAACGACAGCTTGCGGTTAGCGAACACGGTCCTCGATGTCACGGAGTACTCGGCGCGGCATTCCGGCTCCGAGCATCGAAAGCGGCGATGCCGGACGCTGTACGGCTCCAGGCAGCCGCAGCGCGGGCAGTATGGCTTCCCGCCGTTCTCAGCCCAGCGGAAGTCGCCGAACAGGCAATAATCATCGTCATCGGAGAGCGACCAAACCTTCTCGGGATCGAGATCGCGGCCATCCGGGTGCAGGAGCGGATGCTGTGCGAAGCCTTCCCTTGGGTCAGGCCAGGCGCAACGGTCGTATTTCGAACCTCGTCCTTCGAACCCTGCGGAGAAGGGGTCATAGGAGTTCGGACTCAGGATGGGAATTTGCCTCTGGAAGCATATTCAGTTTCCAGTCGATACGCAGGACATAGGCGGACGGCTCCGTCGGAGGACGGAAGCAAAAAGGTCAGCGGTCTATTCGATCTGAACATGAAGGACGCATACCAGGCCCTCTACCAGGCGTCGAGACGCCATGGCTTCAGAAGTAAAGTTCGCTAACCTACAAAACGGCGGCAGTTGTTAAACTGCCGCCGTTAATCCCTTTGTCTATTTCAATACATCAGAAAATTCTTGCATCATCGAAGCCGATTGGGTGAGGCCCTGAGCCTCAACTTTCTGGCATATCGCGTCCCAACTGTATTCTGGACGCTTGAAGCGCAACCGCATCTTGTTCAATGCCGCCATCGCCTGGACATTGTCCAGATCAATGCAGTCGGCAAGGAAATCGTCGGCACTTTTTGCTTCTAACCCATATGGCTTCAGAAGCTTTTCCGGGAAATCCCTCAAGTTATCAGTGACGATAACGCTTGCGCCGCATGTGGCGGCCGCTGCCAGCACATGCGCATCACCAACATCCCTCAGACCACCCGTGACAATAGCTTTTTCGAGGTCTTCAAATCCCTCAACCGTTGCTTCTGGGAAGGCTCGATGCATCGCATCTACCTGCTTTTGTGGATCGGCCTTCCCTTCTGTAATTTTTTCTATCGCGCGAGCAGTTTCTCTCATGATCATGGCGGACCATCTCACTCGGTAGAATCCAGCCTCTGCAAGACTTAGAAGCATATTCCTGCGCAGCGCACCTGCTAGACAGCAAGCATCGACAAGCACCGGAAACCTGTCTGCGAAGTGACTCATATAAGGTCACTGTCCGCATCCAGAGCAGCCAAGTCGTCCAAGGCCGCCGAACGAGCATCGTCTCGCTTCTGTTTGTATGCGAACAACTCGGACGCCCTAACCTTGCGATGCCGCCCCGTCTTGATATGTGGAATCTCTCCGTTTTCCAAAAGTTTAATGAGGTACGGGCGAGATACATTCAAACAATCAGCAGCTTCCTGAGTGGTAAGCTCCGCATCAACTGGGATCATACGAAATCCCCGCCCAGTTGATACAAGTCGTAGAACCTCCATAAAGGAAGCTGCGAGAGCTGGCGAAAGCGTGATTGTTTCAGTCCCACCAGTTGGTTGAGCCAACGAAATTCGCGCTCCTTCGTCAGATTTCAACTGAGAGGCGATAATCGTGCGCAATTGCTCAGCATTTTTGATTTCAACTTCATCGGGAAGCCGCTCGGCAAAAGCATCTTTTCTAACCGCGCTCATGTTTCGTCTCCTTCATTCGATGAATCCAACATAGTCATGCCCACCAAACGAAGCAAACGAAATTTCCGAAGCAGACGAAATAATCGAAATATTCGAAGCGACCGCCTCCTTTTCGGAATTGTTGATTGTCTTGGCACTCACCTATCAATAGGGGCTGAGTAGCAGGTCACCTCGTGGCATTTCGCCGATTGACTAAACTTTGTGGCCCTTGCTCCATAATGCCGCAAATCAGCAAAGGCCCATGTCGTGGCACATGGCGCCAAGGTAAAACAGCTCCGGATCATACGTCAGGCCGCGGCGCTCGACGGTCAGCGCGCATACTAAGCGACTAATTCCGAACACTGGGAAATGACCGAAATGAACGCCATTCCCACGGCTCACCCCGCTGAGTTAGCCGTAATCCGTGGAGGACGGCGCACGTCGCACGAGATGCGGCGGACGTGCGACCAGAGGCCACGTTACAGGAACTTTCCAAGGTCACGCCTGTTAGTAGCGGTGGAGCTTTCTTATGTCGTCCTCAACTCGCATACTCCTGCTAGGAACTGGCCTGATAATCGCTTTGCTTGGATTGACGCTGAGCGGCCTTGCCGGCTGGCTTCTATTTTTGGGCGGCTCATCCTACTATCTGGTCGCGGGTATCCTGCTGCTGCTGACCGGTATTGCGGTTCTGATGCTGAGCTCCGCCGGCGTCTGGTTCTACGCAGCTGCATTCGGCGTTACAATCGTCTGGTCGCTGGCGGAAGTCGGTCTGGACGGGTGGGCACAGATTCCACGGTTGGTCGCTCCCGCCGTCTTGGGTCTGTGGGTTTTCAGTCCATTGATCTCGGGCCGTCTTCGTTCCGTCCGACCGGATTGGGTCGGCACAGCAGGAATGGCGATTTCGCTTCTCGTCCTCGTTTTCGTTTTTGCATCCGGCTACTATATTACCGGAACCCGATATATTCGTGGCGAATGGGCCGGAACGGCGGCTGCCGCCAACCTCTCCCCGAACGCCATGGTGCCCGATAGCGATTGGCATTTTTATGGCCGCACAACGGCATCGGACCGCTTTTCGCCGCTCGATCAGATAACGCCGGCCAATGTCGCCGGTCTTTCGCAGGTCTGGTCCTTTTCCAGCGGCGACCTGCCGCGCGAAGGGGAGAATTCCAACGGACGCGAGTTCAGCTTCGAGGCGACACCGATCAAAGTCGGCAACAGCCTTTATTTCTGCACACCGCATCGTGACGTCATCGCGCTCGATGCCACGACGGGACAATTGCGTTGGCGCTTTGCACCCGGCGGAGACATGGATCACAATGTCTATCAGGCATGCCGCGGAGTCTCCTATTTCAAAGCTCGCTCAGGCACGGAATGCCCCGACCGCATCATCGCAACGGCATCGGACCTGCCTCGCCTCTTCGCGCTTGATGCGGAGACGGGAAAGCTTTGCGCCCATTTCGGCGCAAATGGGATGGTGGATCTTCGCGAGCACATGGGTCCAGTGCCTCCCGGCTTCCATTTCATCTCCTCGCCGCCAATGGTCATTAACGGCCACATCATTCTCAGTGGCTGGGTCTACGACAACCAAACGGTCGGCGAGCCGTCAGGGGTCATTCGCGCATTCGATGCCGTCGACGGGCATCTCGACTGGGCTTGGGACTTAGGGCGCACCCCAGCCAACAAACCGCTTGGTGCCGATGAGATTTATACGCGCGGCACGCCCAACGGCTGGGGCGTCTATTCGGCCGATCCGGCCCTCAATCTGGTCTACGTACCCCTGGGCAATGCGACGCCTGATTACTTCGGCGGCAAGCGGCGCCCGTTCGACGAACAATATTCGAGCTCGATCGTTGCGCTCGACATCACGACGGGTGCGGAGCGCTGGCATTTTCAGACAGTGCACCATGACCTATGGGATTTCGACGTTCCGGTCGGACCATCTCTGGTCGATCTGAAGGACACTGATGGGAAAGCCGTTCCTGCTTTGGTGCAAACCACCAAGCAGGGCGACATTTATCTCCTTGACCGTCGCGATGGGCACCCGCTGTCGAAAGTCGAAGAGCGTCCGGTTCCAAAGGGCGACATTCCCGGAGAACACTATTCGCCGACACAGCCTTTCTCAGTCGATATGCCGGCGCTTAGAGCGGCCAAGCTTCAGGAGAAGGACATGTGGGGAGCGACGCCAATCGATCAGCTCCTTTGCCGCATCACCTTCCGCCGGATGCATGACGAGGGGCTTTATACACCACCAGGCCTTAAACCGACCATTGGCTGGCCGGCCTTCGACGGCACGTCCGACTGGTACGGGCCGACCATCGACCCACAGCGAAAACTAATCTTCATCAACACGACCTTCATGCCGTTCAAGCTGCAGATGATTCCATATGGAAAGGCGCTGGAAGAAGGATTGTTCAAGCCGTGGAACGGCTGGTCGGAACCATATCCGCAGCCGAAATTCAACAACAACCCTGAACATGGCACGCCCTATTCGATCGTCGTCGATGCCTGGCTGAATGCTTTGAATATCCCCTGTGTGCGCCCGCCCTGGGGAAAGATGCAGGCGATCGATCTTAACACTCACAAGATCGTATGGCAGCGGCCGCTCGGCACGACGCGAGATATGGGACCATTTGGACTGCGGCTGCCCTTGGGATTGCCGACAGGCGTATTTAGCATGGGAGGCAGCGTCGCCACGCGCAGCGGATTGCTTTTCATCGGCGCCACGACTGATCAATATATGCGGGCGATCGACGCCAAGAATGGTGCGATCCTATGGCAATCCCATCTGCCCGCCGGCGGAAATGCCACACCGCTGACCTATCTCGGCAAGGACGGTCGCCAATATGTGGTCATCGCAGCAGGTGGCCACGGCGGCATCCGTTCTCGCAACGGCGACGAGATCGTGGCATTTGCGTTGCCTAAGCGCTGAATGCCGGCAGCTGGCTATGCCTCCCTATCCTTTGGTGAGCATGGCCGTGCACTGATCAGGCCGCACGTTTCATCCCCTTCGCCAGCCGCCGACGTACGGCGTGCGGCGCGAGGAGCTCGAGAAGAGCATCAGAATGGGCGTCAGGAAGATCAACATCGGCATTGACCTGCGGATGGCATTGACGGGAGCCGCACGCGCCTACACGCGGCGGCCACGATTGGAGCCATTCCTTTTCCGGCCATCGCCGATGCCGAGCGGGAACTGGATGTTGGGACCGCCATTCTCGATGGCGAGACCGTGGTGCTCGATAACAAGATCACCCGACTTCGGGGCGCTGCAGCGCTCGCCTGGCGGACGCGGTGGCAAGCGAGCCTTGACGGAAGCGGGCTTTTCGCCTTCGACCTGCTCATTTCGACGGCCATGACCTCACGAGAATGGAGCTTTCCGTCCGCAATGCCGCGGTGTTCGATAAGATTGACAAGCCGACCGGCTAAATTGACAGGACGCTCAACCCGTGCGGGGAGCACCCTGTTGCACCCGGACGGCCGTGGGATGTATGATCGAGCGGTTTTCAACGCTCGTCGACGCGCTGAAGTTCGAAGAAATAGATTCGCTCATCGCCCCGTATCGTCATCGCGCCCATGAGTCTCTGCTCATCGAGCCGGCGGAAATAATCGACGATCGGTTGATGGTCATAGACCATGGCAGTGCTTTCGACACCGTCAAATGCCAGGGTCTTCAGCGATGCGACCAGTCCCCTCGCCCGCAGTCTGTGCTGAAGATAGGAAAACAGGTTTGCCGCCATACGGGTCCGGCCCAGCTGATGGAAACGCAGCGCCCAGTGAATCGGTATATATTTCGGGTCAATGGCCGTAAGCCGGTGTTCGCCTGAGCGAAACAGCAGGGCGTCGGCGCGCATATGGGGTGTGAAGCGCTTGCCGTACCAGCCGAGATTTTCGAGCACGCCGTCGAAGGGATGGTTCGACGGTATGCCGCGCCCCTTCCATAAGCCGACCAGTTCGTGCGGCGCGACTGGCGGCAGGTGCCGGAATTGCTCAAGCACTGTCTGCTGGTCTTCCATTGGATAGCTTGTCCTTTTCCTTGCGCTCTGAGACCCGCCGATTGGATTTCGCGTCGCGCCGGGCCTTGCGCAGCTCTTCGAGCGTCGGTATCCACCAGCCGCGATCGCGTTCGCTTTGTTCCGGAGTGCGCGGCGGCCACGTCGTCACCAATTCTTCCAGTGTGCCGCGCCGCCACGATGCCCAGATATAATCCTCGCCGTCCGCCGCGGCAAAGTAGAAGGCGGCAACCATCGCCGGATCCGCGAGTTCACCCTCCGTCCTGGTAAAGAAAACGATCCTCATATGCGTTATCCCGGCGCAGCTGGGCCAGCCATTTTTGATTGACTTGAAGCGCCGGGAAGACAAAGCCCGTGCGGACGATTACATGGACACCGTGATTGGCGACATCGAAATCCATGCGCCGTCCCCCGGCAAGCTCACTGACGGTCGTGACGAAGTCGTTGTTCTGGCAACACTATCATGAAAGGCCAATGGTGCCGCCCGGGAATGCGGCGATACCACTTCAGCTCAACCATCTGGAAGAAATATTGCGGGTTACAACTGCAGCCTTCAGATGCTATCTTGCGCTCGCCTCCAACTGAGAAGATCCTCACCGTGGTGTGAGAGCATCATCCCCGGAATAATCCCTTGCAGTCATTTCCCGTGCGGGAAAAAATTTCGCCAAGCTTGTCGGATATTCTGTCGTCCCAACGTCATGATGAAGCTCAGTGATTTTGAGCTGTTCTTTTCTCTATTCATTGAAAGCGTCGCGATGTCTCTTGATTCCCAAACCGTTTCAACTGCCGACGATCTCCCCGCGCCGGAGGACCATAGAGCCCGCAACAAGCTCGTCATCGGTCTGCTTCTGGTGTCGACTTTCGTGGTCATTCTCAACGAAACCATCATGGGCGTCGCCCTGCCCCACCTGATGGCCGATCTCAAGATTTCCGCAAATCGGGTGCAGTGGCTAACCACTGCCTTCATGCTGACGATGGCGGTCATCATTCCGGTGACAGGCTATCTGCTGCAGCGGCTGAACACACGTCCGGTCTTCATGCTGGCCATGTCGCTGTTCAGCGGCGGCACGCTGATTTCGGCACTGGCGCCGGGTTTTTCGATGCTCGTCATCGGCCGCATCGTGCAGGCTTCGGGCACTGCGATCATGATGCCGCTCCTCATGACGACGATCATGCATCTGGTGCCATCGCAGTCGCGCGGGAAGACGATGGGCAATATCTCGATCGTCATCTCGGTGGCGCCTGCCATCGGACCGACGATTTCGGGTCTTATCCTGAGCGCGCTCGACTGGCGCTGGCTGTTCCTGCTCGTTCTGCCGATCGCCCTTGCAGCGCTTGCGCTGGGCGCGTGGAAGATCAGCAACATCACGGAACCGAAGAAAGCACCGATTGATCTCCTGTCCATTCCCCTCTCGGCCGTCGGTTTCGGCAGCTTCGTTTACGGCCTGAGCGGTTTGGGCGAGGCCGCGGTTCACACGCCGATCGTGTCTCCCTGGATTCCGCTCACCGTGGGAGTTGCCGTCATCGCGATTTTCATCCTGCGGCAATTGCAACTCCAAAAACAGGATCGGGCCTTGCTGGATATGCGCACCCTGACAATAAAGGCATTCACCATTCCCGCGACGATGATGGCGATCCTGATGATGTCGATGTTCGGCGTCTTCATTCTGCTGCCGATCTATCTTCAGAACGTGCTGGGGCTGAGCACGCTGGAGACCGGCCTATTGCTCCTCCCCGGCGGCTTGATCATGGGGTTGTGCGCGCCAACCGTGGGCAGCCTGTTCGACAGGTATGGCCCCATGCGGCTCGTCGTGCCAGGCGCCATCCTGTTCTGCCTGCTTATGTGGAGCCTGACATTCATTCAGCCGGGGACGTCATTCTGGCTGATGCTGATCGCCCATGTTATCCTCAGCATCGGTCTCGCGTTGTTGTTCACGCCTCTGTTTACCGCCAGCCTGGGCGCCCTTCCGCCGAACCTTTATTCGCATGGAAGCGCGATGATTGGCACAACGCAACAGGTTGCCGGAGCGGCCGGTACCGCACTCTTCGTGGCCGTGATGACGATAGCCGGTTCAAGTGCTGCAATGACCGATGGCGTCACAGTTGCGGCGGCGACGACTGCCGGGGTTCGAACGGCATTCTTCTGTGGCGCGATCATCTCCATCGCAGTGGTCACAATGGCCTTTTTCGTCAAGAAGCCCACCGGCGGTGATCACGACCTCCGGCATTGAGGTTGTTGGTGGGCTGAGATCGAACACTGATTTTTGCGGCAGCATTCGAACTTCGATCCTGCTTCGCAACACGTCGGTCCGACGGTGGCCAGGCGCGACTATTGGACACTTGATTTTGCCAACCAGGAACAGATGCCAATTCACATCGTGACTATGGAGGCATTCTAACTGGAATTGCTTAGTGGGATGCCCGCGACAGCCGTCTCGAAAAATGAAACTCTTTGTCTGCAACTGGACTCGGACGGTTGGTGGGTCTCGATCGTCGGCAGTTGCACGGCTGCGCTACATGATCGCGTCAGTCCGCCACTATATCCCGACGGCATCCGAAGCGGATCGTCGCTTTCCAGGAGGGAGACACTTTGTCCTGCGAACCCCGAGGAACCTACCCGCCGATCGGTGTCCTGAAGCCTGTTGCGGAAAACGTCTGGATTGTGGATGGTCCGCTCATCCGTTTTGGCATGCCATGGCCGAAGATGCCGTTCCCAACGCGCATGAGTGTGATCAGACTTGCCAGCGGTCTTTTCATTCATTCTCCGACTGCACTCTCGCTCACTTTAAAAAATCAACTGCAAGAATTGGGATCTGTGCGTTGGATCGTGGGGCCCAACCGCATCCATTATTGGTGGATCCCCGATTGGAAACGGGCCTATCCCGACGCAGAGATTTATCTTGCTCCGCGCATCCGCGAACAATCCAAGGAGCGCATCAACTTTACTGCTCATGCCCTGTCGGGAACGAAGGGTTATCCGTGGGATGACGAACTCGACACCTTGCCGGTGGAAGGCAGCTTCATGACCGAGATCGAGTTTTTTCATGCCGAGAGCCGTACATTGGTACTCACCGACCTTATCGAGAATTTTGAACCCTCTCGGCTCGATGGCTTCCTCACGCGCTGGCTAACGTGGCTCGGTGGCGTGCAGGATCCGCATGGAAGCATGCCACGGGACATGAGAATGACATTCCTGCAAAATCGGGAGAATCTCAAAGCTGCCGTGGAAAAGATGATCGACTGGAATCCAGAGCGGATTATCCTGGCGCACGGTCGCTGGTATGAGACCGATGGTGCCCGCGAGCTGCGCCGAGCTTTTGCTTGGCTACTTCGTTAAGGCCGGATAATAGGTGCGTGGAACCTTGGCCTCTCGAAATGGTTGGCGGATTGATCGCCTTGGAATGCCGGCCGTCACCGAGAACGGCACACTGCCGCGAGGGCCTAACGCATGTTTCCGAACTGGTTTCATATCCTTGCCGCACTCGCCATCTGCCTCGGCTTCCTTTCGGCCGTCGTCATATTCGTTGATGTCCTGCGACATCCGCAACACATGGCGATCATGAATGTCGTTTGGCCCGTCACAGCGCTGTTTGGAACGATCCCGCTGGTTCTTGCCTATTTCGCCTATGGTCGTTTGACCAGCCGGGGCGCCACAATGGAGGAAAAGAGCCGAGGAGAGCAGATGCCCGGCAAGACCAACCCCCCCTTCCCTGTCATGGTCGGGAAAGGGGCCTTGCATTGCGGAAGCGGCTGCATGATTGGCGATGTTATCGCCGAATGGCTGGCCTTTGCGACGCCGGCCATTGCGGTTGCACTCGGGTGGCAGACGCTGTTTCGCGAAAAAATGTTCGCGGTGTGGATCCTGGACTTTATCTTCGCCTTTGCTCTCGGCATTGTCTTTCAGTATTTCGCGATCGCTCCCATGCGCGGACTATCGCTTGGCGATGGTTTGAAAGCCGCCTTGAAAGCGGACACGCTTTCGCTCATTGCCTGGCAAGTGGGCATGTATGGCGCCATGGCCGTCTTGCAGCTCCTCGTCTTTCCGACAGCTTTCGGTATCAAAGCCGAAGTCAACAGTTTGGAGTTCTGGTTCGCCATGCAGGTCGCCATGATCTGCGGCTTTGCGACGAGCTATCCGGTCAACTGGTACCTGATCTCGGCTGGCATCAAGGAGAAGATGTAAACGTTTCAATCTCATTGATCATGAGCCCAAGCCATCAGTGCTATGCAGTCCGCTACATGCGCTCTGCGCCGAAGCATCGCCAGAAAAGGACGAGAAAATTATGGGATCACCGTCGGCTGAACGGCGAAGCTATCGGTCTTGGGCAACTATCTGAAGGAAGGCGGCTTCAGCCAGGGAGTGACCTTCGAAAGAAGTTCGAGACCGAAGACGGCTGGAAGTTCGCCTACGAGAAACGTGGTGCATCACGGGTGAGCTTTTCGGGAACCAAGGGTGACCGGATCATGTACGTGCGGCAAATCGCTTTTTGCGATGACGCAATGGGGAACTTCACATCCGAGTACCCCGCAGCGCAAAAGAAGCGGTTCAGGCCGCTGGTTGATAGGATGGTGAAGACGCTTAAGGCACCGAAGCACTGCGACTGAGACCCACCGGCTGAATCATCGCAGAGCGTGCCTCATTGCGCCAGAATATCGACAAGTTCATTGTCACCCGCCCAAAATGTCCTCTGCATCATTCCGTCACGACATAGGATGCCGTTCACGAACGTGGTCGAATTGCTGCCAAGATGTGAGGATTTCAATCCGATCTTACAGAAGCAAACAAAACCAACTCTTTCAACAGGTTTGGGAGCGCGCAGCGGGCAATCATAAAATGTGCAAGTGGGTCATTTCAGCTGGTAACCAACAGGCAGAGCCCTAAGCAGCACTCGAGAGATGCCTGTCCTATCCCAAAGCGCTCTGGGCTGCGCAAATTCTGTCGATCAGAGCATCGAGCTCACCCTTTGGAGGACGATTTTTGGCGAGGCGCTGCTTCAAGTGCATGATCGGCTCGGCCAGGATTTCTTCCAGGTTCTCGGCGCAAGTGAAGTCGCCCGCCACGCGCTTGACCTTCGAATTGTCGAAGATCGCTGTCCAGGCCTTGTCGCCGACCAAGGGGCCTATCCAATCCGGATTATACTTGATCAGCGTATCCGTCGGCACGTGGACGATTTTCGCCTCGACACCCAGCAATCTGGCGATCGACTTTTGAATATCGTCCCATATGTGGGCGCGGTCGGAGGTGATGTGGAAGATTTCAGTCAGGGCTGCCTGCTTGCCGAAAAGCCCGACGAACGGCACCGCGAAATCGACCGAGCGCGTCAGTGTCCACGGCGTGTGGCCATCACCCGCGACGATCGTGGGCTCGCCATCCAGCATGCGCCTCGCCATTATGTCGCTGTCACCCATCATGATCGGCAGGCCGGTGCGCACGGTGTGACTGGGGCGGACGATCGTCCAGGCCAGCCCCTTTGACGCCATCAGCAGCTCCTCGCAGGCGATCTTGGCCTGGCTGTAGGACCAGTAGGGATTGATGGCCGGCGTTTTTTCGGTGATGACATAGTGGCGTGCCGGCTTCTCGTAGACCGAAGCCGAAGAGATGAAGATGTACTGGCCACAATTGCCCGCAAACACATCGATATCTCGTGCAATCTGATCCGGCGTGAACGCGATAAACTGGCATATGACGTCATAGTTGGTCCTGGCGAGATCGGCATAGGCAGCCGATCCGAGTTCGCCGGTGATCGAAGTCACCCCTGCAGGCAAGGGGTCGCCCCTCAGGCCGCGGTTGTAGACACTGACGCGATGTCCCTCGCCAACAGCACGCTCGACGCAGAGATATGAGATTTGGCCGGTACCGCCAATGAAAAGCACGTTCAAAGCCATGTGAAGGACCTCGGCGTCTGATTGGTAGGATCAATGACTACCATTCATAACGCGAAAAAGCCTTATCGTCTCCCCTCGATCACTCTTGCAACGACCATCACCGTCAGAAAACTGGGACGGGTTCACATCGGCCGCGTGCGGGGCCAGTCGGCTGGTGAAAGCGAAGCTACCAGCGCAGGCTGACTTTTCCGACCAGGCTTCCGATCACCCCGCTCAGCAGGATGCCGAGCGTGTACCATATCGCGATGAATGGAATGCCATTCTCGACGCAGGCCCAGGAATATACCCAGCCGCCGACACCACCGGCGCAAGCGCCCGCCACGAAGCCGGCAAGTGCCGGACGCGTGGGGGCTGCGCGCCTGAGAAACCACATGTTGGCGCAAAAAGCCGGAATGCCGAAAGCCACGATCAGGAACGGGCAAAAGGACGCCGAATATCCGACGATGAGACCGGGATAGGATGAAGCCGGCGACAATGCGAGCTGAACGACCGCCAGCAGCACGACGATAGCGAACGCCACGGCCAAGACCCGAATCATATTGCCGGTCGAACCGTCCGGCCGCGCAACCCGCTCAAGAGCGACGATCGTCGCGCTCATCAAGATGGCGGTATACAAAAACTTCACCCAGAACGCGGCGACCGTTACCTGATACAGATGCGGGCGAAAAGGAAGCGAAATGAGCAGGGCAACAGCCGCGCCGATCACGCCGATAACGATCGCAAGTGCAAGCCGCATTCGCAACGCATGACGGCGAACCGGGGTGAGGTCGCTCACCAGAGCCTCAATGAATTCATCATTTTTCGTCATTGGCAAAACCCAGCTTGCGGCCAATCGCGCGCATCCCACGATGAATGCTGACACGAACCATTGCTTCAGACTGCCCGGTCTCGATCGCGGCTTCGGCGGTGGTCTTTCCGGCGATCTTCACCTGCCGCAAAAGCTCCCTCTGCTTGGTGGGCAATTGATCGAGAAGACGGTCGACGTCGAGATGCGCAAATAGCGCTTCCTCCCGAAATTCACCTGCGATCTCGTCTTCCAACGCAATTTCAACGCCCCTTTTGCTGCCATTTGCCCGGAAATGATCGACCAGCTTGTATTTCGCGATCTGAAAGAACCACGCGGTAAACGGTCGATCCCGATCGTAGGTAATGCGCCGGCCATGCACCGCCAAAAGCACCTCCTGGACCAGATCCTCGGCATCGCGATCGGCATGGGGGCCAAGCCGCCGCCGATAGAACGTCAAAAGCAGATCCCTCAGAATGACGAGCAAGCGCCTGTATGCAGCTTCATCGCCGTCAAGCGATAGAAGCATCAAGCCTTTCAGGACCTGTTCCGACACTGATTTCGTCATCCACGGGCAGTCATTCGTTGATGGGCGCTACTTGTTACATCCTCATCCGAATTTTTTGTCCCTCTTCTTGCGATCACAACGGCGTGATCTCTGTAACGCATTCGCGAAGCCGCCGAATGAGGGGACGGAATTAAGAGACAATCCGGTGTCGTCGACACGATGCATTTGCGGATTGCCCCGTTTCCAAAGCGATCACCCTACCCGCTCCAGATAGCCGGATGGGGATCATGTCGAAAAGATCGAAGAGATGGAGAGCAGAATGTCGCTCACGAAGTTGAAGATCATGGGTGTGGCGCTGGCGCTCGGCGCGATGACCGCACTATCCGCGCATGCTACCGACAAGGCGCGCGTTCGCGGCGTCGTGGAAAGCCTCGGTGGCGATACGCTGATGGTCAAATCGCGCGAAGGCAAGGATGTGACGATCAAGTTGAAGTCCGGGTGGGCCGTCAACGGCATCGTCAACGCCTCCGTGACAGACATAAAGCCCGGGGATTTCGTCGGCATCGCCTCCGTTCCGACCGACAGTGGCATCAACGGCGCGCTTGAAGTGCTGATCTTCCCAGCCGCGATGAAGGGCACCGGCGAGGGCGATTACGGCTGGGATCTGAAGCCGAAGAGCTCGATGACCAATGCGACCGTTGCCAGCGCCGTCACCTCGGTCAACGGCCCTACCCTGTCGCTCACCTACAAGGGCGGCGAGAAGAAGATTTCGATCCCGCCGGGCACACCGGTCGTCACCTTCGGCACGGCAACGAAGGACGACATCAAACCCGGCGCCGGGGTCATCATCAACGGCACGACCGCTGGAGACAACACGGTTGAATCCGACCGTGTTCTGGTCGGCATAAACGGCGTCATTCCGCCAATGTAACGCATCCATGCCGACATCATGGGTTGCCCGGTTGCCGATGGCATCCGGGCAACTTCAACGGACAGCGATATCGTCGCAGCATGTAATTTCAGATGCCGCTTCCCGGCGACAGTCAGGAGAACCATCCATGGCAAGCATCGAAGAGATCGGCACCGCGCCGCCATCTCCCCCGGCCAAGATCTTCATTCGCCGTCATTCGGTTCTCACGCGGATGACCCATTGGATCAACGTGCTGTGTCTGACGTTGCTGCTGATGAGCGGCATGCAGATCTTCAATGCCGACCCGCAATTGCATTGGGGCAATTACGGCGCCGTTGAAGATCCATCCTGGTTCGAGATAGCCAGCAATCAGGATGGCGACAACATCACCGGGACGTTGCGCATCGGCCGTCTGTCGATCACCACCACCGGCATACTCGGTGCTTCCACGGCCGACGGCGAAATGATGCCGCGCGCATTCCCGGCCTGGGCGACGATACCTAGCTACCAGGATCTTGCGGCTGGCCGGCGTTGGCATTTCTTCTTCGCCTGGCTGTTCGTCATCAACGGGTTCGTCTACCTCGCCTACGGCCTGATCGGCGGTCACTTCCGCCGCGATCTGGCGCCGACGGGTGAGGAGATCGCTCCCAGCAATATTTGGCATGAAATCAAGGACCACGCCCGCCTGCGCTTTCCGAAAGGCGAAAAGGCGCGGCGCTACAATGCGTTGCAGAAGCTGACCTATCTCATCGTTATCTTCATCCTGCTACCGCTGATGATCGGTTCGGGATTGACCATGTCACCCGCAATAGACGCCGGCTACCCCTTCCTGCTCGATATTTTCGGTGGTCGCCAATCGGCCCGCTCCATTCATTTCATCACCGCCTGGAGTTTAGTGGCCTTCGTCGTCGTTCATATCGCGATGGTCGTTCTCTCCGGTGTTTGGAACAACATGCGTTCGATGGTGACAGGCCGCTACGCGATCATCACCGAGGAGGCCGATCGATGAGCCCCATTTTCACCCGCCGCCGTTTTCTCATCGGCTCGGCCGCCAGTCTGGGTGCCGTGGGTCTGACCGGATGCGATGACATTTCTCAGAACCAACACGTGCAGAAAGTGCTCGCTCTGGCTGAGCGGCTAACCATGGGCACACAGCGGCTCATCGTTTCGCCGCAAACGCTTGCCCGAGAATATGCCGACGCGGACATCTCACCGAGCTTTCATCCGAATGGATCAACTCAACCAAACAGCGCCGAATATGTCCAGATGGTCGAAACCAAGTTCGCCGACTGGCGACTCAAGATCGACGGCATGGTCAACCGGCCGATGGAATTTTCGTTGGCCGACCTAAAGAAACTGCCTTCTCGTACCCAGATCACTCGTCACGACTGCGTCGAAGGCTGGAGCGCCATCGGCAAGTGGCAGGGTGTTCCTCTTGGGTTGATCCTGCAGACTGCGGGTTTGAAGCCGGGTGCCCGCTACGCCGTCTTCTATTGTGCGGACGAACTGGAGCAGACGCTCGACGGCAGCGGCCGCTACTACGAGAGTATTGACCTGATCGATGCCTTTCATCCGCAGTCGATCCTTGCCTATTCACTCAACGGCAAGGATCTGGAAGTCGAACACGGTGCCCCCTTACGCCTGCGCGTCGAGCGTCATCTTGGCTACAAACACGCCAAATACGTCATGCGCATCGAAATCCGTGATCGGTTTGATGATCTCTGGGGCGGCAATGGCGGATTTTGGGAGGATCGTGGCTACGAATGGTATGCCGGCATTTGAGATGTCATGCCGGACGTCAATAACTGGGCGCGGCGACCGTAGACGATATCGGCTGCCGTAAGCTCCACCAGTGCGTTTAGCGCTTGCTCCTCCTCATCATCCTCGCAGCAGGTTGCGCCGGCGCCAGGTGGCGGGGGAATCGCCAGCACGTTTGCGAAAGAATCTGGAAAAATAGGCCGGGTCCTCGAAGCCGATCTCACGACCGATGTCCTCCACCGGTCGGACGGTAAACATCAAGAGACGCTTCGCCTCGAGCAGACGCCGCTCCAGCAGCAACTCTTTGACGGACTGCCCGAAGACTTCGCGGGCAGCCTTGTCCAGGAGATGCGGCGTGGTCGCAAGCAGCTCCACATAGGCGCCGACCGGCCAATTCTTTTTGAAATGAAGATCGACCTGGCGGCGCAGCGCGAGGCCGAGCGAAACGGTTGCCGAGGTGGACGGCAACGGCAAACTGCCGCCAATACGCCCCATGAGGGACAATACGACGCCGATCAAGCCGCCCAGAACCTTTTCGCCTTCGGCTCCCCGCTCTCGATATTCTTCGGCAATCATGTCAAGAAGCGTGCGGAGCTTCGGCCATCCCGGATCCAATGGTTGGCCGGTCAGGAAAATCGGTGAGCCGAGACCGAGATCCGCCTGCTGTGCAAGCGTCTTCAACATATCGTCTGAAACCGAGACCACAATGGCGTCCGATGTGTCCTCGACGTCAAACCCATGCACGACGTTGCTCGGGACAAAGCTGATCGCCGGAGCAGAAAAATTCCAAGTCTCATCTTCGATCCGATATGTTCCGCCGCCTTGCAACCAGCAGGTGATCTGCCCCATCGTCGGATGCAGATGCGGCGCAACATGGCCGAAATGCAGGGTCTTACGGGCCATGACCGTTTCGACGTGCAGGAATCCGACATCGAGCGAGCGGCTTGGCTCGCCATAAACAAAGAAATTCGGGATCTCGTTTCGAGTGACCATACCGGAAAAAGTACAAGCGAATTGCCCTCTTTGTCCATGGTTGCCCGGGAAATAGAAACTTAACATGTGTAATTATTGCATAGGGAGGAAGTCATATGCGCTCTGAGGATTTTCGCTCCGACGGCACCCGTCCTTTTACCGGCCAGGAATATCTGGAAAGCCTGCGCGACGGCCGTGAAGTCTACATCAATGGCGAACGCATTGCCGATGTGACGGCACACCCGTCGATGCGCAATTCCGCTCGCTCGATCGCCCGCATGTACGATGCGCTTCACGACGAGAAGACCAGGGATCGCCTGACCTCGCCAACCGACACCGGCAATGGTGGCTATACTCACAAGTATTTCCGCGTGGCCAAGTCGTCGGCCGAGCTTGTCGCTCAGCAGGGCGCCATCGCCGATTGGGCGCGCATGTCCTATGGCTGGATGGGCCGGACCGCCGATTACAAGGCGGCTCTTATGAACACGCTCGGCGCCAATGCAGACTGGTACGGTCCGTTCAAGGACAATGCGCTTTCCTGGCACAAGCGCGCCCAGGAATCCGTGCTCTTCATGAACCACGCGATCGTCAATCCGCCGATCGACCGCCACAAGCCGGCCGACGCCGTCAAGGACGTTTTCGTCCACATCACCAAGGAAACCGATGCCGGCATCTATGTCTCCGGCGCCAAGGTGGTGGCAACCTCGTCGGCGCTGACGCACTACAATTTCCTTGCCCAGAGCTCGGCGACCGTCACGGAAGACCCGTCGCTCTCGGTCATGTTCATCGTTCCGATGAATGCACCCGGGAACAAGATGTTCTGCCGCGTCTCCTATGAACAGACCGCCAATACGGTGGGACATCCCTTCGACTATCCGCTATCGTCGCGTTTCGACGAGAACGACGCGATCCTGGTGCTCGACAATGTCTTTGTGCCTTGGGAGGATGTGCTCGTGCTGCGCGATACGGCAAAGATTCTCTCCTTTCATCCGGCCTCGGGCTTCATGCATGGCTACTGCTTTCAGGGCTGCACGCGTTTCGCCGTGAAGCTCGATTTCATCGCCGGGCTGCTCGCCAAGGCATTGCGGGCGACCGGCGGCGATGCCTTCCGCGGCAATCAGGCAGCTCTCGGCGAAGTGATTGCACTTCGCCACATGTTCTGGTCGTTTTCCAACGCCATGGCCTACAATCCGCAGCCCTGGGCTAATGGTGCGGTATTGCCGAACATGGAGGCCGCGCTTTCCTATCGCACCTTCATGTCGGAGGCCTATCCGCGCGTCATCGAAACGGTACGCAAGGTCGTCGCCTCGGGGCTGATCTACCTGCCGTCTTCTGCCAAGGATTTCGGCAATCCGGAGATCGACCGTTACCTTGCTCAATATGTGCGCGGGTCCAACGACATGGGCCATGTCGAGCGCATCAAGATCATGAAGCTGCTGTGGGACGCCACAGGCACCGAGTTCGGCGGGCGGCACGCCCTCTACGAACTCAACTATGCAGGCGCACCCGAGGAAGTCCGCCTGCAGGTGCTGAAGGGTGCGGAGCGCGGCGGCCGGCTGAAGGAGATGGAAGCGTTGGTCGATCAGTGCATGAGCGACTACGATGAAAACGGCTGGACAGGAGATACCTGGCTTCCACCGCTCGGCGACAGCTCCCCCGTCCGCAATGCCGCCGAATGAGGTCATTGCCATGGAGGAGCAACTCTCGAAAACCGAATTCCGCAATGCGATGGCGCGAGTCTGTGCACCGGTGAACGTCATCACCACCAACGGTCCTGCCGGCCGCGGCGGCTTTACCGCCACCGCCATGTGCAGCGTCACCGACGAGCCGCCGACGCTTTTGATCTGCATGAATAGCCGCTCGGCGCAGACCACCCTCTTCCTGGAAAACCGCCGCTTCTGCGTCAATGTCCTGACGCAGGAACACAAGGAACTGGCCGGCTATTTCGCCGGTCAGCGCTCCGACATGGAGGAGCGCTACGCCGCGGCGGAATGGATCGATTTCCGTTCCGGAAGCCAGGCGCTTTCCGATGCCATCGTCTCCTTCGATTGCCGTCTGACGGAAGCACGCCTTGTCGGCACGCACCATATCTTCATCGGTGAAATCATGGAAATCCGCAGCCGTAAGGACGGACATGCGCTGCTCTATTTCGATCGCAACTATGTGCACGTGCCGACCCAAGCGGGCAGCTTCGGCGGCTAGCCGTCGAAGGTTTGACAAGTAACCGCCAGAAATAGAAACAGGGTGCCGACGATCACGCGGCACCCTGTTTGCATGCGAGAATACCTTTAAAGCTGAATCCAAGCCGTCTTCAGATCGATATACTTGTCGAGCGCATGCAGCGACTTGTCATGGCCATTGCCGGATTGCCTGACACCGCCGAGAGGCACGCTGTTATCCGCGCCGCCATAGGTGTTGACATGCACCACACCGGCGCGAATGCCCCGCACCATCCGGTGGGCTCGCGACAGGTTCGATGTCCAGACGGCCGAGGCAAGGCCGTATTCGGTGGCGTTGGCGATCCGCAGAGCTTCCGCTTCATTGTCAAAGGGAATGATCGACAGAATGGGGCCGAACACCTCCTCCTGCGCCAGGGTCATCGATGGCGTCACGTCGAAGACGGCCGGCCGCATGTAGTATCCGCCGGTCTCCTCAAGAATACGCGAGCCGCCGGTTCGCAAAAACGCGCCTTCCGACACCGCCTGCGAGACATAGCCGAGATCCTTCTTCAGCTGGATCTCGCTGGAGATGGCCCCCGCTTCCGTCGTCAATTGCAGGGGATCGCCGACCTTCATGGTCTCGGCGATGCGCGCGACCTTCTCTGAGAAGGTTTCATGGATCGACTTCTCGACCAGCAGCCGCGAGCCGGCGACACAGACCTGGCCGCAATTGCGGAAGATACCGTAGGCCGACACCTTGGCCGCCTGATCGAGATCGGGCGCATCGGCAAAGACGATATTCGGAGACTTGCCGCCAAGCTCCAGGTAGACGCGCTTCAGGTTGGAGCGCGCCGAATATTCCAGAAGCCGCCGCCCGATCGGGCCGGAGCCGGTAAAGGCGAGCACATCGATATCCATGTGCAATCCCAGCGCCTCGCCGCAGATTGCGCCACGGCCGGTGACGACGTTGAAGACGCCTTCGGGCAATCCCGCTTCGGCGCAAATTTCAGCAAGCTTCAGCAGCGTCAACGAGGCGCCCTCGGCGGGCTTCAGCACGACAGAATTGCCGGCTGCAAGCGCCGGGGCAATCTTCCAGGCGCCGATCATCATTGGGAAGTTCCATGGCACGATGGCGGCGACGACGCCGATCGGTTCGCGATGGACGAGACCGAGAATATTGACGGCCGTCGGCGCGATCTCGCCATAGACCTTGTCGATCGCCTCGGCATAGTAGCGGAACGTGCCGGCGGCACTCCCGGGCTCCGCCTTCAGCGCCATCGAGATTTCCGTGCCGTTGTCGCGCACCCCGAGCACGGCGAGCTCAAGCGCGTTCTTCTCGATCAGCTCGGCAATCTTCAAGAGCACTTTCTTGCGCTCGGCCGGCGCCGCCTTCGACCAGCTACCCTTTTCGAAAGCGTGCCGCGCCGCCTTGACCGCGAGATCGACATCTTGCGTGCCGGCATCGGCAATCGTGGTCAGCTTTGTTCCGTCGATCGGCGAAATCACGTCCATAGCCGCACCGCTGACCGGCTGGCGCCATAGGCCGCCGACAAACAATGCCTGCGCGGAAACGGATAATGTCCGGAGCTTGTCGATCTTGTCCTGCATCTCATTCTCTCACAAAGAGGGTGGCGGGCTTCCCCGCCACCGCGATTGGAACTGGTTCAAGCTTCCTGGCCGGCACCGAGGCGGGCATAGCCTGCCGCATCCGACGACTTCAGGCGAGCCGCCGCGATGAAACCGATGATGCCTGCGATCAGCACGAGCCCCGGCAGCAACACGGCCAGCGTACCATTGGCACCCGCGATCGCGCCGAAATTCGCCGAGATATAATAGACGAGTGCCAGCAGAATGAGTCCCGTTACGATCGGCAACACCTTGATCGCCAGAACATTACGCTCAAGTCCTGGATTGCGGCTGAAGAACACGACGATCGAGAAGGCGGTGAAAGCCATCAGCAGGATGATTGCGAGCGTCGCGACATTGGTGAGCCAGGAGAAGAGCGCCAGCACCGGATCCTGATCCGTAATCGCAAAGAGCGCGACGACGAGCACGGCGATGACGGTCTGAATAATCGAGCCGACATGCGGGCTCTGGAAGGCTGGATGCGTGACGCCGACCGACTTCGGCAGCAGACCCTCGCGGCCTGCAACATACATGTAGCGCGCCACGCCATTATGGAAGGCGAGGATACCGGCAAACAGGCTGGTGATGAAGAGAACGCTCATCACGACGGTGATCCAGTGGCCGACATAGCGCTCGGCAAGGCCGAAGAGGAAGGTCGTCGGATCGGCGAGGCCCTGCAGGCTCGGTACGAGCTTATCGACGCCGGCGCCAGCCACCATCAGCCAGGAGGTCAGCATATAGAAGATGCCAATGATGAGAACGGAGATATAGGTCGCACGCGGCACAGTCTTTTCCGGCTCACGAGCCTCTTCGCTATAGATGGTCGTCGCTTCAAAACCGATGAAGGCGGCAAAGCAGAACAGCAGGCCGATCGCCGGCGTTCCGCTCCAGAAGGCTGTCGGCGTAAATGGTGCGGCGGAAAGACCGGCATCGCCGCCCTTGGCGAAGATTGCGGCGTCGATGACGAGGACGACCAGATATTCGAGAATGACGAGCACCGTCAGCACCTTGGCTGAAAGATCGACACGGCGGTAGCCGAAAACGGCGACAAAGGCGATGCCGATAAAGCTCCAGACCCACCAGGGAAGATCAAGACCAAGCTGCTCGGCGAAGAAGCCTTTCGTTGCCGCACCGAAGAGCCCGAGAACGCCGACCTGCATGGCGTTATAGGCGAGGATGGCGATCAGCGCGGCGGCACCGCCCATGAGGCCGCCAAGCCCTTGGGCCGTATAGGCATAGAAGGCGCCGGCATTGCGGATATGGCGAGCCATGGCGACATAACCGACCGCAAATAGCAGCAGAATGCCCGTCACCAATAGAAAGGTGAGCGGAATACCCGGTCCGTTGCCGAGCATCATGGACAACGGTACGCCGCCGGCGACCGCCGTCAGCGGCGCCGCGGCCGACACCACGAGAAAGGTCACGGCGCCGACGCCGAGACTGTTTTTGCGCAGCTGGTTTTCAGCCGGAGTTTGCGAATTTTGCGTGTTCATCTGCGTTCGTTCCCCTTGTTTAAGAACATCCGATCATCGCCGCGACTGCCGCGTGCGACCTCCACCAAAAACCGGACTGACGAACGGGGCTTATGCTTTCGTTGATTTTACCGCCGCCAGCGCCTCGGGTTCATTATTTGAACCATAGTTTCAAATATAGACTTGCAAACATCACCGGCCTCTGTCAAGTTATTTCGCATGTTAAGTATCTTGGGTCGCTGCTATCGTGCCGCGGCGTGAGGTCTGCGAACTGATTTGACGGAAAGCCCCGGCTGGACGGACAAAATCGAAACCTGACCAACCCAAGAGGAGGAATGATGAGCACGATCGGAAAGGCGCTGGCATTGCTGGACACCCTGTCACGGCTGGACAAGGAGGCGGGTCTGACCGACATCGCCCGCCAGTGCGCGCTGGACAAGGCGACGGCGCGACGCTTTCTCGTGGAGCTGGAAAAACATGGCTTCGTCGAGCAGGATCCAGATACGCGCCGCTATCGCATCGGTTCGGCACCGGTCCGCCTCGCCCGTATCCGGGAAGCGCGTTTTCCCTTCCTCCGCGTCGCAATTCCGTTCATCGAAGCACTTGCCGAATCATCGACCGAGACCGTTCATCTCTCGGAGTTCGCAGGTGGCCAGCTTTCGACCATTCATGTGGAGGATCCGCCGCGCGCGCACCGCATCATCATCGATGTCGGCAGCCTCCTTCCCTTCCATGCGACAGCATCAGGCCTCGCCTTTCTGGCTTTCTGCCCACGAGCAGAAATCGACGCAGCGCTTAAAAAGCCGCTCGAAAAGTTTACCGACTACACCGTCACCGATCCCCGATTGCTGCTTACAATGCTCGATGAAACCGCAGCACGGGGCTTTTCCATCATTGACCAAGGCCTGGAGGCCGGCGTCATCAGCACGGCCGCGCCGGTGCGCTCGCCGAGCGGCCGCCCGATTGGCTGTGTGGCCATCGCCGCTCCGCTCTCGCGCACCAACACGGCCGCCATTCACGAATTCGGCACGCAGGCTGCGGCCGCGGCCAATGCGATCTCAGAAAAATATTACGGGTCGTAAAGACCCACGGGAACCATTGCGAAACTCAGGAGGACGGATTGATGAGCCCGGAGGCTCCCTCACCAAGGATACTCGTCATCGGAACCGGTGATACCAAATGCGACGAACTGCAATTCATGGCATCCGTCATCTCTGAAGCCGGCGGCCGGCCGGTCATGATGGATGTCAGCGTTCTCAGCGAACCGCCCTATTATCCAGACTATTCCAAACATGACATCGCCGAAGCTGCCGGAACCACGATTAGCGCGATTGCAGAAAGCGGCGATGAAAACAGCGCCATGGCGGCCATGGCCAAGGGTGCATCGGCCCTGACACTCCACCTCTATGAAGAGGGGCTCGTCGACGGCATCATCGTGCTCGGCGGCTCCATGGGAACGGATCTGGCGCTCGATGTCGCCGCCGTCCTGCCGCTCGGCGTCCCGAAGTTCGTTGTTTCGACCATTGCCTATTCTCACCTCATCCCGCCCGAACGCATTGCGCCGGACCTGATGATGATCCTGTGGGCCGGTGGTCTCTATGGGCTCAACAGCATCTGCCGCTCCGTGCTCTCGCAAGCCTGCGGCGCGGTCGTGGGCGCTGCAAAGCACGGTATCAAGCCCAATCGCGAGCGGCCACTTGTCGGCATGACGTCACTTGGCTCCTCCTGCCTGAAATATATGAAGTATCTGCGGCCCGAGCTGGAGAAGCGCGGCTACGACGTCGCCGTATTTCATTCCACCGGCATGGGCGGACGCGCCTATGAAGCGATCGCTTCGAGGGGTGACTTTGCCGCTGTCTTCGACTTCTGCATTCAGGAAGTCAGCAATCATCATTACAGCAGCGTCGTGACCTCTGGGCCTGATCGTTTGGAAAACGCAGGACGCGCCGGCATTCCGCAGATCGTCGCACCAGGTGCAGTCGACATGGTCGATCTTCAGGCATGGCAGCCCGTGCCAGAGGTCTTTGCTGAGCGCCCGTATCACGCCCACAACCGGCTGATCGGGTCGGTAACGACATTGGCGGAAGGGCGGCGTGAGGTCGCCCGTTTAATCGGGGAAAAACTGAGGCGCGCCGAGGCGAAGGTCGCTTTCCTGCTGCCGACCGAAGGATTGCAGGAATGGGACAAGCCGGACGAGCCGCTGCATGATCCCGAGGGCCTCGACGCCTTCATCGACGAAATGCGCCGCGCCGTTCCGCCTTCCGTCATTCTGCAGGAAGTCGATGCCCATATCAACGCGCCGGCCTTTTCAGCGGCAGCACTCGCCATCTTCGATCAATGGGTGGCCGAAGGCGTCATTCCGGAGGGACGGCCGTGACGCAAAACAGCGCGCTTATCCTCGACTTTGGCGGCGTCGTCACACGCACGCTGTTTGAGACGCACGACATTACCGAACGCGCGCTTGGCCTTGCCAAGGGATCGCTGACCTGGCTCGGTCCATTCGACACGACGACGGACCCGCTCTGGGTCGCCATGCAGAACCGGGAGATCACCGAACGCGACTACTGGCTCACGCGAGCAGGCGAAGTCGGGAAGCTTGTCGGCGAAAACTGGACTGACATGCAGACCTTTGTGCGCCGGGCACGCGGCGCCGAGCCGGAACTGGCTCTGCGCCCGGAAGCGCGCGGTGCCATCCTGCGCGCCAAGGAAGCCGGCCTGAAGCTGGCGATCCTGTCGAACGAACTCGACCTTTTCTATGGCGTCGAGTTCCGCCGGCGTTTTCCGCTGATCGAGCTTTTCGACGTCATTGTCGATGCCACTTACACGAAGATCCTGAAACCCGATCCCCGCGCCTACGAGCTCGTTCTTGCCGAGCTCAACTTGCCGCGCGAGGCCTGCGTCTTCGTCGACGACCAGAAGAAGAACATCGAGGGCGCCGAAGCCGTGAGCCTGCCTCATGTGCATTTCGACGTGACCCTCCCTGCAGAAAGCTATGCCCGCGCATTTGCCATGCTGGGGCTCTGAACAACAAGGAATTTGACATGCGTGAGACCAATTTCATCATCGAAAACAACGCCCGCCATCTGTGGCATCCGATGGCCCATCCCGCGGAAATGCAGGCCAACCCGCCGCGCATCATCAACTCAGGCGAAGGTGTCGAAATCGTCGACATTCAGGGCAAGAAAGTGCTGGATGCAGTCGGCGGTCTCTGGAACGTCAATCTCGGCTATTCCTGCGAGCCGGTGAAGAAGGCGATCCGCGACCAGCTCGACGAGCTGCCCTATTATTCGACCTTTCGCGGCACAACCAACTCGCCGCTGATCGAACTCTCCTACGAGCTTGCCGAATGGTTCAAGCCGGATGGCCTCAGCCGTTCCTTCTTCACCTCGGGCGGCTCGGATTCGGTCGAAACCTGCCTGCGGCTGGCGCGCCAGTTCCACAAGGTCAATGGCCAGCCCGAGCGCACCAAGTTCGTCGCGCTGAAGAAGGGCTATCACGGCACGCATTTCGGCGGCGCCTCGGTGAACGGCAACCAGAATTTCCGCCGCAACTATGAGCCGCTGCTCCCGGGCGCGATCCACCTCCCCGCTCCCTTCCCCTATCGCAACCCGTTCAACACCACCGATGGTGCCGAGGTCGCGGCTGCGATCGGCAGGCTCTTCGAGGATGAGATCGCTTTCCAGAGCGCCGATACAATCGCGGCTCTGATCGTCGAACCGGTGCTCGGCGCTGGCGGCGTCATCGTCCCGCACGAAACTTTCCTGCCGCTGATGCGCGAGATCTGCGACCGCCACGGCATTCTCTTGATCGCCGACGAGGTCATCACGGCGTTCGGCCGCACGGGCGCCTGGACCGGATCTCGCCTCTGGGGCGTGCAGCCGGACATGATGTCGACGGCCAAGGCAATCACCAACGGCTATTTCCCCTTCGGCGCCGTGATGATCTCCGACAAGGTGGCGCAGGTCTTCGAAAGCAACAAGAGCGCAGTCGGCAGCATCGGCCATGGCTACACCTATTCCGGCCACCCTGTTGGCGCCGCCGCAGCTCTTGCCACCTTGAAGGAAACCAGGCGGCTCAACGTCGCCGATAATGCGGCGGCCCGCGGCGAAGAGCTACTGGCCGGCCTGAAGAAACTGCGGGACAAGCATGAGCTGGTGGGCGACGTGCGCGGCAAGGGCCTGATGTGTGCCCTTGAACTCGTCAGCGACCGCGCAAAGAAGAGCGGCGCCGCCAAGGACGTCATCCAGAAGGTGCAGGACGCAACCTATGATGCCGGCGTTCTCGTGCGCACCTCGGGGGCTAATGTCATCATGTCGCCGCCGCTGATCGTGACCGCAGAAAATGTCCAGACAATGCTGACCGCGCTCGACGCAGGTCTCACCGCCGCGAGGGGCTGATCATGTCCGACAACGCAGCCCTCATCGCACGTCGTGAACGGCTTTTAGGCCGCAACATGTCGCTCTTCTATGACGACCCCGTGCATCTCGTGCGCGGGGAAGGCGTCTGGCTATGGGACGCCGATGGCCGCAAATATCTCGATTGCTACAACAATGTGCCGCATGTCGGCCATTGCCATCCGCGCGTGGTAGAAGCGATCACGCGGCAGGCCTCGACGCTGAACACGCATACCCGCTACCTGCACGAAGGCATCCTTGACTACGTCGAGCGGCTGACGGCAACCTTCGACAAGAGCCTCGATGCCGCGATCCTGACCTGCACGGGGAGCGAGGCGAACGACGTGGCGCTGCGCATGGCGCAGGCTGTGACCGGCAAGACCGGCGTCATCGCCACGAACCATACCTATCACGGCAACACGGCGGCCGTATCGCAGCTCTCGACACGCATGCCACCGGTAGGCGGCTACGGCGGCCATGTCCGACATGTGCCGGCGCCGGACAGCTATCGTCCGCTCGGCGATGAAGGCGGAAACCCCTTCGCTGCGGCTTTCGCAACCGAAGTCGAGAAGGCAATCGCCTCGCTTCAGGACACACCGCACGGTTTCTCGGCCATCATCATCGATCCGTTCTTCGCCAATGAGGGCTTTCCGGATCTGCCGCCCGGCTTCCTGGACAAGACAGTCGCAGCCGTGCGCAAGGCCGGCGGCCTCGTGATTACCGACGAAGTACAGCCCGGTTTCGGCCGCACCGGCACGCATATGTGGGGTCACCAGCACGCCGGCATTGTTCCCGATATCGTCACGCTTGGTAAGCCGATGGCGAACGGGCATCCGGTCGGCGGCGTTGTTGCCAATGTTGACACGATAAATGCTTTCCGCAAGGCATTCCGCTACTTCAATACCTTCGGCGGCAATCCTGTCTCCTGCGCTGCGGCCATGGCCGTGCTCGACGTCATCGAGGACGAGGACCTCATCGAGAATGCCCGCAGCGTCGGCGAATACACGCGCGATGCCTTCAAGAGGTTGGCGCAGAAGCATTCGATCATCGGCGAGGTGCGCGGCAGCGGCCTTTTCATGGGTACGGAATTCGTGCTCGACAAGCAGACGAAGGAGCCGGCTGCCGCCGAGGCGACCCGGATCGTCAACGCCATGCGCGAAAGCGGCGTGCTGATGGGCAAGATCGGCATTTACCAATGCGCGACGAAGATCCGCCCGCCCATGCCGTTCACCAGGGAAAATGCCGATTTCATGTTGTCGATCTTCGACGACGTTCTGTCCGGCCTGTGAGGCTGATATGGCTGATCAGCTGCCGCAAACCATCCGTAACGCCCTGCAGAAACGTGCGCGGGAGGCACTCGACCATTGGCCGGCGCAGGCGCATGAACCGGTCCTGATGAAATATCGCGAGAACGCCGTCTTCCGTATTACATTGAAAGACGGCCGGTTCGCCGCCTTGCGGCTGCATCGGCCGGGCTATCACGACGAGACGAACCTGCGCTCGGAGTTGCATTTCATGGCCGCACTCAAGCTCGGCGGCCTCGATGTCCCGAGCCCCGTTCCGACGGACGGCGGGCAGAGCCTCGTGCGCCTACCGGCGAGCAAGCATTTTCCCGAGCAGTATGCCGACGTGGTAAGCTGGATCGAAGGCGTTCCGCTTGGGCTAAGCGGAACACCGCTATCCCATCCAATCGACATGCAGACGGCTATCTTCTTCCGCATCGGCCAGGGCATGGCGACCATGCATGAGCTTGCCGACGCCTGGGCGCCGCCCGAGCGCTTTCGGCGGCCGGCATGGGATGTTGAAGGCCTGGTTGGGGAAAAGCCGCTATGGGGGCGTTTCTGGGATTGTCGGGGTCTTTCGGCCGACAGCGTCATCGCGCTCTCGGCTCTGCGTGCCAAGCTGCGTCGCACCCTTGCGGCTGCAAACAATCAAGACCTCGACTACGGATTGATCCATGCGGATCTGGTGCGGGAAAACATCTTTCTGACGGGTACTGATGCCAATATTGCCTTCATTGATTTCGACGATGCGGGGCATGGCTTCCGCCTCTTCGATCTCGCAACGACCCTGCTCAAGAACCGCAACGAACCGGCCTATCCGGCAATCGAGACAGCATTGATTGCAGGCTATCGCAGCCGGCGCGCGCTTTCAGACGCGACCCTGGCAAGCCTGCCGCTCTTCATGGTGCTGAGAAGCCTCACCTATATCGGGTGGCTCGCTGAACGTCCGGAAATCCCGGACAGCGCCGAACGCTTGTCACGATATGTCGACGAAAGTCTGGAGATGGCGAGAAAGCTCGACGCTGCCGCTTGACATCCTTCACACAATTGTTAACGTGTTAAATAATTGTGGGTACGGGAGGACTTCATGCCGCATCTCGCCATCGAATATTCGGCCAATCTGGAGGGCCGCGCCGACATCGGCGCGCTTTGCGAGCGGTTGCTCGAGACGATTCTCGACACCGGCCTTTTCGAAGTCGGGGCCGTGCGGGTGCGCGCCTTTCGCGCCGAATATTACGCCATCGCCGACAAGCTGCCCGAAAATGCCTTCGTCGATCTGAACTTCCGCATCGGCAAAGGCCGCACGGATGAGGAAAAAAAGCGCACCGGCGAAGCGATCTTTGCCGCGGCAGCCGACGTTCTTGGCCCTCTATTCGAAACACCGCATTTCGCTCTCTCGCTGGAGATCCGCGAGATCGACACGGAGCTGAGCTGGAAGAAAAACGCCCTTCATCCGCGGCTGCGCGGCAAGTGACACTTCCCCTTCGCGGGACGACGTAACACCAAAGGAATAGACGATGTCCAAACTGCAGGAAAACATCGCAAAGGCTGAGGGCTTTCTGGCCCGGTTCAAGGACCGCGGCGTACTCAACCGCATCAATGGCGAGGATGTGCGCGCCGACGACGGCTCGACCTTCGAGACCATCTCGCCTGTCGATCTGAAGCCGCTTACCACCGTTGCGTGCGGCAAATCAGCCGATATCGATCGCGCCGCGAAGGCCGCAAGAGCTGCCTTTGCCGAGTGGGCTGCCATGCCGGGCGACGCCCGCAAGAAACTCCTCCACAGAATAGCCGACGCGATCGTCGCGCGTGCCGAAGAAATCGCCTTCGTCGAGTGCATGGATACAGGGCAATCGCTGAAGTTCATGGCCAAGGCCGCCCTGCGCGGGGCGGAAAACTTCCGCTTCTTCGCAGACCGCGCGCCGGAAGCGCGCGACGGCAAGGCGCTGCGCACCGAGGGCCAGACGAACCTGACGACGCGCGTGCCGATCGGCCCGGTCGGCATCATCACGCCCTGGAACACGCCCTTCATGCTGTCGACCTGGAAGATCGCGCCGGCTCTTGCCGCCGGCTGCACCATCGTCCACAAGCCGGCCGAATTCTCGCCGCTGACGGCCCGCCTGCTGGTCGAGATTGCCGAGGAGGCCGGCCTGCCGAAGGGGGTGTGGAACCTCGTCAACGGCTTCGGCGAGGATGCCGGCCGTGCACTCACGGAACATCCGCTGATCAAGGCGATCGGCTTCGTCGGCGAAAGCCGCACCGGCTCGATGATCATGAAGCAGGGTGCCGACACACTGAAGCGCGTGCACTTCGAGCTCGGCGGCAAGAACCCGGTCATCGTCTTTGCCGATGCCGATCTGGAGCGCGCAGCCGATGCCGCCGTTTTCATGATCTATTCGCTGAACGGCGAGCGTTGCACGTCGTCCTCGCGCCTGCTGGTCGAGGAAAGCGTCTACGACAAGTTCACCGCGATCGTCGCCGAGAAGGCCAAGCGCATCAAGGTCGGTCATCCGCTGGACCCGGAAACCGTCGTCGGCCCGCTCGTTCATCCGGTGCACGAAAAGAAGGTGCTGGAGTATATTGAGATCGGCCGTTCGGAAGGCGCCACGCTTGCCGCCGGCGGCGAGAAGGTCAACGGCCCGGGCGGCGGTTGCTATGTCTCGCCCACGCTCTTCACCGGCGCCCACAACCGGATGCGCATCGCCCAGGAAGAAATCTTCGGGCCGGTGCTGACCGCCATACCCTTCAAGGACGAAGCCGATGCGCTGGCATTGGCCAACGACGTGCAGTACGGCCTGACGGGCTATCTCTGGACGTCGGACGTCACCCGCGCCTTCCGTTTTACCGATCATCTCGAAGCCGGCATGATCTGGGTCAATTCGGAAAACGTCCGCCATCTGCCGACTCCTTTCGGTGGGGTCAAGAGCTCCGGCATCGGCCGCGACGGCGGCGATTGGTCCTTCGATTTCTACATGGAAACCAAGAACATCGCGTTTGCCACCAAGCCGCACGCCATCCAGAAACTCGGCGGCTGAGCCGCCAACACACAAGTACGCATAAGAGGAGGAACAAATGCCCCTGCCGAAACCCAATCTCTATCCGCCCTTCAACATCGTGCGCCTCAGCCATGTCGAATTCGGCGTCACCGATCTTGCCAAGTCCCGCGCCTTCTATGTCGACACGCTCGGCCTGCAGGTGACGGACGAGACGGCGGATACGATCTACCTGCGCGCGATGGAGGAACGCGGCCATCACTGCATCGTGCTGAAAAAATCCGACAAGGCCGAAGCGCGCGATCTCGGCTTCAAGGTCTTCAGCGACGAGGACCTCGACAAGGCGGCGCATTTCTTCAAGGGCAAGGATCTTCCAGTCGAGTGGGTCGAGCGTCCCTACCAGGCACGGACCTTCCGCACCCGCGATCCGCATGGCATACCCCTCGAATTCTATTCGAAGATGGACCGCCTGCCGCCGATCCATCAGAAATACGCGCTCTACAAGGGCGTAAAGCCGCTCAGGATCGACCACTTCAACTGCTTCTCGACCAATGTCGACGAGAGCGTCGCCTTCTATAACGAACTCGGCTTCCGCGTGACCGAGTATACGGCGGATGAAGAGACCGGCCGTCTCTGGGCTGCGTGGACGCACCGCAAGGGCGGCGTCCACGATATTGCCTTCACCAATGGCCGCGGCCCGCGCCTGCACCACACCGCCTTCTGGGTGCCGACGCCGCTCAACATCATCGACCTGCTCGACCTGATGGCGACCACTGGCTGGGTTGCCAATATCGAGCGCGGTCCGGGACGCCATGGCATCTCCAACGCCTTCTTCCTCTACATTCTCGATCCGGACGGCCACCGCATCGAGATCTACTGCTCGGACTACCAGACAGTCGATCCCGATCTGGAGCCGATCAAGTGGGATCTCAAGGATCCGCAGCGTCAAACTCTTTGGGGCGCACCTGCTCCCAAATCCTGGTTCGAACATGGTAGCCTGTTTGCCGGTGCTGATGTGGCCGAGCCTGACCTGAAGGCACAGCCGATTATCGCGCCTTAAGCGTTACTCTTGAGAGCGGGCGAAAACGCCCGCTTCTCATCAACGTTCGAAAGCGCAAGGAGTCCGTCATGAATTTGAAAGACGCAACATTGTTCCGGCAGGCCGCATTGGTCGGCGGCGACTGGATCGAAGCCGATCCGTCCAACGCGATCAAGGTCGACAATCCCGCGACCGGCGAGATTATCGGCCTCGTTCCCAATCTGGGCGCTGCCGAAACCAAGAAGGCGATTGCCGCAGCCGAAGCCGCGCAGAAGGAGTGGGCCGGCCGCACCGCCAAGGAGCGCTCCGGCATCCTCAGGCGCTGGTTCGAGCTGATGATGGCGAACCAGGACGATCTCGGACGCATCCTGACGGCCGAGCAGGGCAAACCGCTGCCCGAAGCCAAGGGCGAGATCGCCTATGGCGCAAGCTTCATCGAATGGTTTGCTGAAGAGGCGCGCCGCGTCTATGGCGACATCATTCCCGGCCACCAGAAGGACAAGCGCATTCTGGTGATGAAGCAGCCGATCGGCGTCGTCGCGGCGATCACGCCGTGGAACTTCCCGAATGCGATGATCACCCGCAAGGCGGGGCCCGCCTTTGCCGCCGGCTGTGCCATGGTGCTGAAGCCTGCCTCGCAGACGCCGTTTTCGGCGATTGCGATCGCAATCCTTGCCGAGCGTGCCGGCCTGCCCAAGGGTCTGTTCAGTGTTCTCACCGGCTCGGCCCGTGCGATTGGTGGCGAGATGACCGCAAGCCCGGTCGTGCGCAAGCTCACCTTCACCGGCTCGACGGAAGTCGGTGCCGAACTCTACAAGCAGAGCGCACCGACCATCAAGAAACTGGGGCTGGAGCTTGGAGGCAATGCGCCCTTCATCGTGTTCGACGATGCCGATCTCGATGCTGCCGTCGAAGGCGCGCTGATCGCCAAGTTCCGCAACAACGGCCAGACCTGCGTCTGCGCCAATCGCCTTTACGTTCAGGACGGCGTTTACGACGCCTTTGCGGGAAAGCTTTCCAAGGCTGTGGGCTCGCTGAAAACAGGCAACGGCTTCGATGAAGGCATCAATCTCGGTCCGCTGATCGATGAGGCAGCCCTTGCCAAGGTCGAGGAACATGTGGCCGACGCGCTTTCGAAGGGCGGCCGCGTCGTCGCCGGCGGGCATCGCCATCAGCTCGGTGGGCGCTTTTATGAGGCGACCGTTCTTGCCGACGTGACCCCTGCCATGGCCGTCGCGAAGGAAGAGACCTTCGGGCCGGTTGCTCCCCTCTTCCGCTTCAAGGATGAGGCCGACGTCATCGCGCAGGCCAACGACACCGAGTTCGGCCTTGCCTCCTATTTCTATGCCAAGGATCTCGCCCGCGTCTTCCGGGTGGCCGAAGCGCTGGAATACGGCATGGTTGGTGTCAATACCGGCCTGATCTCGACGGCAGAAGCGCCGTTCGGCGGCGTCAAGCTCTCCGGCCTCGGTCGCGAAGGCTCGAAATACGGCATCGAGGAATTCACCGAGATCAAATATGTCTGCCTCGGCGGCGTCGTCTGAGGTCAAGAGAAGGCCATGAAAGCATGACCCATCCCAGATTCCTGTCTTTTTCGAGAAATGGCCGTCACGGCTACGGGCTTGCGGTCGACGGCGGTGTCGTCGACCTCTCGACCCGCCATGGCGCGACATGGCCGACGCTACGTGAGGTGATCGAGGCCGATCGCCTCGTTCAACTCGCAGAGGAAGCCAAATCGTTGAGGCCGGATTTCGCACTGGACGACATCCGCTTCGAGATTCCCATTCCGTCACCGGAAAAGATCATTTGCGTCGGGGTCAACTTCCCCGACCGCAACGAGGAATACAAGGATGGGCAGGCAGCACCCTCCAATCCCTCTCTCTTCATCCGCTTTCCGCGGTCGTTTACCGGGCACGACCAGCCTTTGATCCGGCCGCCGGAAAGCCCGCAGCTCGACTACGAAGGCGAGATCGTCATCGTGGTCGGCAAGGGCGGCCGCCGGATTGCCGAAGCCGATGCCTTTTCCCATATCGCGGCTCTCTCGCTTTGCAACGAAGGCACGATCCGTGATTGGGTTCGGCACGCAAAATTCAACGTTACCCAGGGCAAGAACTTCGACAATACCGGTGCGATCGGCCCCTGGCTGATCCCGTTCACCGATGCCGCCCAGCTTGAGGACATCGAGCTCAAGACCCGCGTCAACGGCGAAGTGCGCCAAAGCGACCGCACCAGCCGCATGATCTTTTCCTTCCGCAAGATCATCAACTACATCTCCACCTTCACCACGCTCATTCCCGGCGATGTGATCGTCACAGGCACGCCGACCGGCGCCGGCGCCCGTTTCGATCCGCCGATCTGGCTGAAACCCGGCGATGTCGTCGAGGTCGAAGCCGATGGTCTAGGTATCCTCAAAAACACGATCGCCGACGAGGTGCGCTGATGCTGTCGCAAGACGAAATCCAGGCTGCGGCCGAAAGCCTCGATCAGGCCGAGCGGACGCGTGTCCAGACCGGGCTCCTCTCGCTCAAGTACCCGCAGATGACCATGGACGATTCCTATGCCGTCCAGAGTGCCTGGGTGAAGAAGAAGATCGCGAGTGGCAGCAAGCCGATCGGCTGGAAGATCGGGCTGACATCGAAGGCGATGCAATATGCCCTCAACATCAACATTCCGGATTCTGGCGTGCTCTTCGACGATATGGTCTTCGAAGACGGCGCGACTGTGCCGGGCGACCGTTTCATTCAGCCTCGCATCGAAGCCGAGATCGCTTTCGTCATGAAAGCGCCGCTCAAGGGGCCTGATGTCACGATCTTCGACGTGCTGAATGCCACCGACTACGTGACGCCAGCGCTTGAAATCCTCGACACGCGCATCCTCCGGGTCGATCCCGACACGAAGAAGGCGCGCACCATCGTGGACACCATCTCCGACAACGCCGCCAATGCCGGTATCGTCACCGGCGGCCGCGCCGTGCGGCCCGGTGAGATCGACATGCGCTGGGTGGGCGCGATCGTCAGCCGCAACGCCGAGGTGGAAGAAACCGGCCTTGGCGCCGGCGTTCTCAACCAGCCGGCACGCGGCATCGCCTGGCTTGCCAATCGTCTCTCGCAATACGGCGACGGCATCGAATCCGGCCAGATCGTGCTTGCCGGGTCGTTCATTCGCCCGATCGAGGCGCGGCATGGCGATACGATCCATGCCGATTTCGGCCCTTACGGATCGGTCAGCCTGTTCTTTGCCTGAAGGAGTGAACCATGCCGGCGCCCAAAAATCTTTTCAAGCAGGCCCTGAAGGAAGGGCGGGCGCAGATCGGCCTCTGGCAGGCGCTTGCCAATGCCTACACGGTCGAAATCTCAGCCGGTGCCGGCTACGACTGGCTGCTGCTCGATGCCGAGCATGCGCCGAACGACGTGCCGCTTCTCGTCTCGCAACTGCAGGCGATGAAGGGCACGGAGAGCCATGCGGTGATCCGCCCGCCGATCGGCGAGACCTGGATCATCAAGCAGATGCTCGACATCGGCGCGCAGACGCTGCTGATCCCGATGGTCGACAGCAAGGAGATGGCCGAGACCATGGTCAAGGCGGTCAGATATCCGCCGCATGGCGTGCGCGGCGTCGGAGCAGCGCTTGCCCGCGCCTCCGCTTTCAACCGCATTCCCGACTACCTTGCGACGGCCAATGATGAGATCTGCCTGCTGCTGCAGGTGGAAAGCCGCGCGGGACTTGCGGCGCTCGACGATATCGCCTCGACGGAAGGCGTCGATGGCGTCTTCATCGGACCATCCGATCTCGCGGCCGACATGGGCTATCTCGGCAAGCCGGGTGCGCCGGAAGTGCAGGCAGAAGTCGAAAAGGCGCTTGCAAAAATCCAGGCGCATGGCAAGGCGGCCGGCATTCTGATCGGCGATCTCTCGCTGGCCAAACGCTACCTCGAGCTTGGCGCCACCTTCGTTGCCATCGGTAACGACGTTACCCTGCTTGCCAACGCCACGATCAAGCTCCTCGACGATTTCAAAAACGCGGATGCCACCAAGCCGCCTCAAGACGTCAAGGTCTATTAATCGCAGAGGCCGCCCTCCCCGGCTCGCCTGACTTTGCGCCTCGCCACGCAAGTTTCGGCATAGAGAAAGCATTGTGCACGCTCAGTCAAAACGGACTGCACAGCTGGACACGACGCCTCCGCACGCATCGGTCATCATGAACCCGAAAGCCAAGAGGAGGAAACATGCGTTTCAAGAACAAGACCGCCCTGATCACTGGCGGCGGTACAGGCATTGGCGCGGCGGTCGCGCGCCGCATCCGGCAGGAAGGCGGCAATGTCGCGCTTGTCGGGCGTCGTCCCGAGCCGTTGAGAAGCGTCGCCGAGGAGATCGGCGCAACCATCGTCGCGGCCGATGCCGCCGATGGTGCAGCGATGAAGGCTGCCGTAGAAAAAGTGGTCGAAACGCATGGCGGCCTCGATATACTGATCGCCAATGCCGGCGGGCATGGTGTCGGACCGACGGTCAGCATGTCGGATGAAACATGGGACCTCG
>NZ_JAUQTZ010000046.1:0-45719 GCF_059803845.1 Rhizobium sp. UFLA01-1127
CATCGGACAGCTGCGAATTGTCCTGCGATGCGCCTTCCGTTCCTTGGCCGCCAGCGTCGGGCGCTGCCGAATTATCCGTTGCGGGCGGCGTCTGCGGCGAGGCGCTGCCATCCTGGGCAAAGAGTGCGTCGGGACTGAGCGTCAGGGTGGGAAGGAGGAGCGCCGAGCCTGCCATGAGGCGGCGGCGGGTGAGCAATGTGGGCATACGAGGGGCCTCCGGCAGAATCGGGCAGATTTTGGGCTATGCGAGGAATATGGCAAGCCTCTGACCTCACCCGATTGCTAACGGATTTTATGCCGCCTTGTCGACGGTAACTTCGACCGTGACGTGGGAGAGCTCATGAATTTCGGCAAGCCGCGCCTTGTAGAAGGACGGATCGCGCGAGACAGGTGTCGCGACCGCAACGATCGCAGCATGGTGCCCCGGGCCGACCTGCCATACATGCAGATCGGTGATGCGATCCTCATCCGTCTCGATCGCCTCGCGAATTTCCTCAGGCAGATCTTCGCTGTCGGGGATGAAATCGAGGAGAACGGCGCCGGAAACGTGCAGCAGGCTCCATGCCCATTGCAGGATCACCAGACCGCCGACGATCCCCATCAGCGGATCGAGGAAGGTCCAGCCGAAGCGACTGCCAAGCAGCAACGCGGCGATAGCCAGAACCGAAGTCATCGCATCGGCGATGACATGGACATAGACGGAGCGGAGATTGTTGTCTCTGCCGCCGCGTTTGCCATGGTCGTGATGGTGGTGATCGTCGTGGTCGTGATGATGATCATGTGCGTGGCCATGACTGTGTCCGTGACCGTGATGATGACTGTGATCGTCGCGCAGCAGCCATGCGCTGGCGAGATTGACCATAAGGCCGAGCACCGCAATCGCGATCGCTTCCCGGAAATTGATCGCCACCGGATCGAGCAATCTTAAAGTGCTTTCCCAGCCCATGATCAGCGCGATCAGCGCCAGCACGATGGCGCTGGCAAAGCCCGCGAGATCGCCGAGCTTGCCCGTGCCGAAGGTGAAGCGCGCATTGTGCGCATGCCGGCGCGCATAGAGATAGGCCAGAGCCGAAATCAGCATGGCGCTGGCATGGGTCGACATGTGCCAGCCATCGGCAACCAGCGCCATCGAGGCATAGATCGTGCCTGCCCCGATCTCGACCACCATCATGACGACGGTCAGCGCGATGACGAGCCGGATGCGGCTTTCGTTGCGCTGGTGGCCGGTGCCCAGAAAGACGTGGCTGTGGCCCATATCGGAGGAAATACTCATGACATCATTCTCCTGTTGATCGTCCCGAATCCCCGATCACCGCAGATAGGTCTTCAGCACATCGGCTATCTCATCGACCGCCTGACGGCGGTCCTCTTCGCTCTCGGCATGAAGCACATGCTCGTGCAGATGATCCTCCAGAACCTCGCCGGTCAGCCCCGTCAGCGCGCCGCGAATGGAAGCAAGGAGCTGCAGCACCTCACCGCATGGACGCTCGGCTTCGAGCGCTCGCTCCACCGCTTCCATCTGCCCTTTCAGGCGGCGGATGCGAGAGAGAAGCTTGGCTTGGTGACGAACGACGTGGGACATTGCAGCCTCGAATTATACTATAGGGGGGTATACTATTTATGGCGGCGGATTGGAAGCCTCCCAGTGGGTTCGCCTAGCCTTGTATTTTTTGCCGACGATTGCATATATTGCTCTAGAGACTAGAGCATGATGCCGAAAAGTGTAGGCGGTGTTCGGACGACATCACGCTCTACTTCTTTGATTCTAGAGCAGATTCAATTTCGGGTCGAACAGACCTAAAATCATCCGGCTTTAAAGGTATTGGAGGCCATACAATGCTGACGATCGGCGATCTATCCAGGCGTACCGGCGTGAAGGTGCCGACGATCCGCTATTACGAGCAGATGGGGCTGATCTCGGAGCCTGAACGCAGCGAAGGCAATCAGCGGCGCTATTCCAAGACGGATATGGAACGTCTCGCCTTCATCCGTCATGGCCGCGATCTCGGCTTGACGATCGATGCCATCAGGGAGCTGATTTCGCTCAGCCAGCATCCCGACCGTCCCTGCGCCGGCGCCGACCGCATCGCCAAGGAGCATCTCGAGGACGTGCGTATCAAGATCGCGCAGCTGAAGAGGCTGGAGCACGAGCTGGAGCGCATCGTCTCGCATTGCGACGGCCACAGCATCGAAGACTGCTATGTCATCCGAGCATTGTCGGACCACGGCCTGTGCGAAGGGGAGCACTGACACGCCCCATTGACAAATTCGCCGAACCGGATCATTGATGCGCCCATGATCACGAACGCGCTCCACAATTGCTCGTATTTTTGGCTGTACCTGTAAGGGGCGGCCAAGACAGATCATATGTCGACAAGCCGCCGTCAGGCGGCTTTGTTGTATCGGCAGCGTCCTGACGGCTCATTGAAAAACAAGGACGCAAAATGCCATGCTAGACGATAGCGACATCTCACTTCTCCGCCCGCCGGTTCTGACCATCCGCAATGCGCAGCCGCGCGACCTGCCGGAGCTCAACGACATGATCCGGCTGCTGGCCGCCCATCATGGCGATCCCTCGGGCACGACGCCCGAGCAGCTCGAGCGCGATCTTTTCGGTCCGGTGCCCTGGATAACCGCACTTGTCGCCGAAGGGGAGCATGGGCTCATCGGCTACGCTATCCTCGTGCCGCTCTACAAGGCGCAGGAAGGCCAGCGCGGCATGGATCTGCACCATCTCTTCGTGCGTGACGGCCACCGCGGCCATGGCGTCGGACAGCATCTCGTCGATCGCGCCCGCGATATCGCCCGCAAGGCCGGCTGCAGCTATCTTTCTGTCGGCGCCGCGACGGGCAATTTCCAGGCCCACCGGTTCTACGAAAACATGGATTTCAAGCCGCGGCCGGTCACCGGTATGCGCTACCTGCAGGCATTGGCCTGATGCCGGCCTTTACCGGGATCGCCAACAGACGCTCGATATCAGCGATCGATGGCGATCCCGCGGCCTGCAAAGAACTTATCGAATATATCCAGCGGCATCTCCACATTCTCACGCGTCGCATCGATGTGGCCGGAGGGATTGTGGAAGCGGATCGTGTTTTCGTCGAGGGCCGTGACCAGCACCAGATGGCCGCCCCTGGCAGGCGGCTCGGTCTCCGGCCAGCGGATGGAATGGTGGACTGAAGCGACGAAAAACTCCGATTGCGCGAGGATATCGGCGATATCGGCGGCGGAAACTCCGGTGACGACTCTTGTATTCATCCCGAAACGATCCCGAACGAAGGGCACGAACGGCGCATAGATCAGTCCCTTGATCCGGCCATCCGGCTCTTCGACATAGCCGCCATAATCCCGGCAGCCCATCGCAAGATCCATGATCGGCACCGCCTTGCCGGTACGGGCGGCAAGCACCATCTTCAGGCAGGCCATGCCGCAGAGATTGCCGGCCCAGCGGGCATAGTCCTCTACATTGCGCGCACCGGATAAGACCCAGCGCGGGTCCTTCAGCAAGGCGGACTGGGCACCTTCGCCCAAGACTGCCAGCGTCATGTCAGGCGTCTCCCGCTGACTGAAATAAGGAACCTTTTGCGCTATCCTTGCGTCCACGACTGCCCTCTCCCGTTGCCGAATCCCACACTATTGCCGATGTAAGCTTGATCGAAAATGCGCTAGAAAAATGGCTATCGGCTTCGATCTGCAACCGGAGGAAGCGTGTCTTGGAACAGCGATTCGCATTCAATGGCGTCGCCAGGCTCTACAACAATGCCCGCCCGATCTATCCCGATGCGCTTTTCGCCGATGTCATCGATTTTGCCGGACTGAAGCCCAAGGATCAGATCCTCGAAATCGGATGCGGCACGGGTCAGGCAACGGAAGGCTTCGCCCGCTGCGGTCTCTCCGTTCTCGCGCTTGATCCCGGCGCAGAGCTGATTGCGGTCGCGCGGGAAAGATTGTCGGCATTTTCGCAGGTGCAATTTCGGCAAACTACCTTCGAAGCCTGGCCGGGCGAGCAGCAGGACTTCAAGCTCATCGCGGCGGCGCAATCCTTCCATTGGGTTTCGCCGGAGCTGCGCTTCGCCAGGACGGCCGCCCTACTCAGGCCGGCCGGCGCGCTTGCCGTCTTCGGTAATGTGCCCATGCCGATCACATCACCGTTTGCCGGACAATTCGCCGATATTTACGCACGCCTTGCTCCGGAGCTTTCGGGACCGCCCGTGGAAGGATGGTATCTGCCTGACGGCCCGTTCTCCGAGCAGCTACGGCAGTCTGACGATTTTGAAAGTTCGACCCAGTATTGCTATCGTTGGAGCCAGCCGCACACCGCGCAAAGCTATACCGACCTTTTGCGCACGCTCTCAAGCTACCGTCTTCTGCCTGAGGATCGGCGAGAGGCGCTGCTTTCCGAACTTGCCGACGCAATCGTGGCCCAAGGCGGCGAATTCGGACTGTATTACGAGACGCATCTCCATCTTGCCCGGCGCTTATAGAGCCCTTCCGCTTCCAATCACGAAAACTCTGCTCCGACCTATTTCTTGGGCAGCGCCTTCAGATAGGCCGCGATCGCTGCGCGGTCGGCTGCCGGCAGATGGGCAATGTTCTGCTGGACTTCGGCCATCGAGCCGCCGGCGGAATCATAGTTCGGCGTGAAACCGGTTTCGAGATAGTTGGCGATGTCCCCCGCGCTCCAGCCGCCGATCGCCTTGGAACCCGGCGTGATATCGGGGATCTGGCCCTTGCCTTCCGGATTGGGCGCTCCCGCCAGCCATTGACCGCTCAGGAAACCGCCAAGGCTGTCGCGCGATGTGTGGCATTCGCCGCAATGTCCAGGCCCTTCCACCAGATATTGTCCACGCTTGACCTTCTCGTCGGCATTGGCGAGCACGACGCGCGGCTGATCGTTCAGATAGAGAAACTTCCAGCCGCCGAGCGCCAGCCGTATGTTGAAGGGAAAGGGCAGTTCATGCGGCGGGGCGACGTTGCTGCTCTTCGGCAGCGTCTTCAGGAAGCCCCAGAGATCGTTGATGTCCTTGTCGCTCATGCGAGCATAGGAGCCATATGGAAAGGACGGGTAGAGATGTTCGCCATTCCTGCCGACGCCGCGCTTCATGGCATTGCCGAAATCGGCAAGCGTCCAGCCGCCGAGTCCCGCCTTCTCGTCCGGCGTGATGTTGGGCACATGGAAGGTGCCGAAGGGGCCGGTGAGTGCAAGGCCGCCCGAAAGCACGAGCTTGGCATCCCCCTGGGCGCCTGGCGCGGCATGACAGCTGGTACAGCCGCCGGCCCAGAAAACCAACTCTCCATTCTTGATGTCGGGATCGCCGAGATTGGCCCAATGGCTTGACGGCAAGGGTGTCGGTGCTGCCACGACATAGAATGCGCCGCAACCAAGGATGATCACGCCGAAAAGGCAAAGCAGCCACCGGATAAACCGCGCCATCACTATCACCCCTAACTTTAGCTCCAGAGTCGTAAAGCATCTGCACCGGCGGCAAAACCGGTGCAGATGCCGAAAACCCAACCGTCGAACGAGGCCGACCTACCGCTTAGTCGTTCTTGACGCGGTAGGCCTGATGACAGGCGCCGCATGCACCGCCGAGCGTCTTCAGCGTTGCCCCGACCCCGGCCCGATCGGCGGGAAGCTGGGCGAGCGCCGTTTCGGCATCGATGGAGAGCTTGGCAGCCTTGGCCTTGAAGTCGTCGAGATTGTCCCAAACCTTCGGACTGACCTCGGCATCGCTCTTGTCGCTCTGCGGATTGAACTGGTTCGGGAACGCCTTTGCCGTTTCGGCGATCGTTGCCAGCGATGCCTTGACGATGTCGGCGTCGTAGGGCTTGTCGCCCTTGGCAATCGCGCCAAGAGCTCCCGTGGCGCCGCCGATCTTCTTCATCATCCCGATGCGGGAGTCATGCGTGCCATCGGCTGCGACAACCGAACCCAGAGCGATGCCGGCCAGAGCCGTTGCCGCCACAATCGCTTTCCACTTCATTTCGTTCTCCTACCTCTTCCTGATGATCAAGACCGCATGCACGGCCAGCGCATGATTACGGGCGACATGTTTGCCGTTTTCCCCTCCGGCAATGAAGTCACAAAGTGGTGAGAATCAAGCGAAATCAGTGTCATGCTGCCGACATATCTACTCGCCGCATCAGCCTTCATGCCGTTTTAAGGCCCTCCCAGACCGTGAACACCGAAACGGCGACAAGCAGCAGCCCCGCGGCGCGGCCGGCAAAAGCGGTCGCCTGCGGATTGGCGACCAACAGGTTGCGACTGCGCCCGGCAGTGACGGCAAGGCCTCCATAAACGGCAAATTGCGTTGCGATGGTCATGGCTCCCATGATGACGGCCTGTATCCACATCGGACCGTAGGCCGGCTTCAGAAACTGCGGGTATACGGCGAAGATGAAGAGATAGGCCTTGGGATTGATGAGGCAAGTCACCGCCCCCTGCCGGAACGCTTTCCAGGCTGAACGGCTGCCGGCCGGCCCTTCACCTCCAACGGTAATGGAACTGCGCATCAGCGTGTAGCCGATAAAGGCCATATAGGCGCCGCCGATAACAAGCAGCGGATTGAAAAGAATCGGCACGAAATGCATCAGCAGACCAATGCCGATGGCACCGTTCAGCGAATGAACGGCGCCGCCGAGCATGATACCGCCGGTTGCGGCAAGGCCGCGATTGCTGCCGCCGGCCAAAGAATTGGCGAGCACGAACAGCATGTCCATGCCCGGTACGATGATGATCCCTAAGAGAAGGATGAAGAAAAGCCAGAGATTTTCTGCGTAGCCCATGTCAGTTGCCTATCGAGCTCTCCATTGAGACCGGAGAGGAAATGGTTGATTTTCAAGTGAATAGGTAATCTTATAAATCCATCCAACTGACGGGGTATTGTCAGTAGCCTTCGTCTTCGAGGATATGAAATGCGCAAGGCATCGCGCCTATTCGAGATCATCCAGATCCTGCGGCTGGCCAGGAGGCCGGTGACGGCGGCCGGTATTGCCGAGCGGCTGGAGGTGACGGTGCGCTCGGTTTATCGCGACATCGCCGCGCTGCAGGCGATGCGGGTGCCGATCGAGGGCGAGCGCGGCATCGGCTATATTTTGCGGCCCGGCTTCGATCTGCCGCCGCTGATGTTCTCGATCGAGGAGATGGAGGCGATCGTGCTGTCGCTGGCGCTTCTGGAGCGCACCGGCGATGTTGAACTCAAACAGGCGGCCAAGCGCGTGAGCGCCAAGATTGCTGCCGCCGTGCCGCCGCCGCTGCGCCAGACGCTCGATGCCAATGCGCTGCATGCCTGGGGCTTTGCAGCGCCTTCGGCCTCCGCGATCGATCTTGCGCTGGTGCGTCGCGCCATCCGCGACGAGGAAAAGCTCGATCTTGCCTATCGCGACGAACTCGGCCGCGCCACCGAGCGCATCGTCAGGCCGATCGCGCTGATCTACTATGCAGAAACGGCCAATATCGTCGCCTGGTGCGAGCTGCGCCAGGCGATCCGCAACTTCCGTAGCGACCGGATCGAGGATTGCCAGCCGACCGGCCTCCGGTTCAAGGGCGAAGGCGATAGCCTCAGGCAGATCTGGGTGAACGGCTGGCAGATAAACACCCCAGCCGCCGCCGGCTGAGGTGTCGGGGCACGCCGCCGAAAAGGGAGGGGACCGAGATGCGGATGGCAGAACAATACAGGTCAGCTCTCGGTTTTGCGCCCCGCTACAAGGCAATCGCGGTCACCAGCAGAATGAAAGCCAGCAATCCAAGGGCTGCGCGTGCGGCATGCGACCATTCCCAGCGATCACGCAGCGCGATCCAATCCGGTTTGGCGTCAGCCTCGATCCGATGACCGCCAAAGGGATCGCGGGAGAAGAAGCTCTCGCCCAATCCTTTCAGCTCGGCATCCTCGAGCCAGAATTTGTTCACCGGCTGTACCAGCAGCCAAAAGACGGCGTGCATCGCGACCATGGCCGCAAAGGCCGCCACAGACAGCCAGAAGGAGATCGTGCTGACCGGCGTCAGGAACAGGAGGAGCAGAAGCAAAAGAGTGCCGATCGGCTCAGCAGCACCGCCGATGGTAAATCCGGGATAATAAATCCGCTGAACGGTCAGATAATCCTCTTTCGACAGCCGCATTTTGCCCGGCAGCTCCAGCAAATGTGCCAGTGCCAGCGCCATTGCGACAGCGACAATCAAGATCGTCAGGATTTGCAATATCGGAAACATCGGCTCCGCCTCACAGCAGCCTCAGTCCCAAAACTTCCGACAGTGCGGATCGTTCCCAGCATCAAAGACGCCAAGGTCTCATCAAGCGCCCTGCAGCGCCAGAACCCGGCTTTCTTCGCGCCCGTATCCGGTGATCTCCAGCCGATTGCCGTAGACAGCGACGATCGCATAGGCGCTCGTATCTTCGGTATCGACCATGCCCTTGAAGTTGACGAAGCAGATTCCGTCGGACACTCCGAAATTGCCGGAGTGATTGTGGCCGCTGAGATAGGCGACGACATGATCGTGCTCGGCCAGCAATGCGAGCATGCGGTCGCTGTTCAGCGCATTATGGGCATTATCCGGGAAGATCGGATAATGGTTCAGGACAATAACCTTCTCGCCTGCCGCTTTCGTCTCCCGCAGCTTCGCTGCAAGCCAGCCATATTGGGTGTCGCCGATCGCTCCGTTCCAGCGTTGCCCATTGAGCGCGCCCGCGCGCTCCAGCGCCGTCATCAGATCTTTCGCTTCCTGCCGGCGCGGATCGCCTTCCGGCGGGGCAAAGACGCTGATCTCATTGCCGTCGAGCACGATGAAGCGATAGCCGAAATGGACGAACTCGTAATAGGCCGACGGCATGCCCACGCGGGCGGATACGCTGCCGAGATGTTGCGATGCCACGGCGAAATCATGGTTGCCAAGCAGGAAGTGCTTGCGATGCTGCAAGGCCTCGTAGACCGGCAAAATGGCATCGAAGCTCTTCCATTCGCGGTCGATGATGTCGCCAAGCGTAACGACGAAGGCGAGATCATGCCGGTTGAACTCCTCGATCGCTGCGCGAAGCTTGTCGAGGCTGTTTGCGGGATAGCGATTGAGGGTGAGATTGGGCGCGAGATCGGCATATTGCGGATCGGCGATGACGCCGAAGCGGAAAAGCGGTGCTGATGGCATTCAGCCTCCTGGGGCACTCCTGGAGCCGCCATGCGGCACACGATACATCAATAAGGCTGGCAGACAAGAAAACACCCGACGCCCAAAAGACGCCGGGTGCGAAAGCGAGCCTATGCGGCGAACTTACTTCGTAGCGGCTTCGTAGCGCTCCAGGACATAGTCCCAGTTGATCAGGCTGTCGATGAAGGCTTCGAGGTACTTCGGACGCAGGTTGCGATAGTCGATGTAGTAGGAGTGTTCCCAAACGTCGACGCCGAGGATCGGGTTGGCGCCGTGAACGAGCGGGTTTTCGCCGTTCGGGGTTTTGGAGATTTCGAGCTTGCCGTTCTTGACGGAAACCCATGCCCAGCCCGAGCCGAACTGAGTGGCGCCGGCAGCGGCGAAATCGGCCTTGAACTTGTCATAGCCGCCGAGATCGGAAGCAAAGGCAGCTTCGAGCTTGCCCGGCAGCTTGTTGCCGCCGCCGCCCTTTTTCATCCACTTCCAGAAATGGATATGGTTGTAGTGCTGGGCTGCATTGTTGAAGAGGCCGGCGTTGGTGCCGAAAGACTTCTTCACGATCTCTTCGAGCGACAGATCGGCAAGACCTGCCTCTGCAGCGAGCTTGTTGCCGTTGTCGACATAGGCCTTGTGGTGCTTGTCGTGGTGATATTCGAGCGTCTCACGCGACATGAAGGGCGAAAGGGCGTCGTAATCATAAGGAAGTTCAGGCAATTCGAAAGCCATGGTCATATCTCCTCTTGGCAAAAAATTGCGTCGGCAGGTGAAGCGGAACATAGGAGCCGTCGCCTGGAAGAGCAACCGGCGACATGCCAAAAAAGTTGCGTGCGGGAGCAAAAATTGCCCTATTTATCAATAATGTATAGCATATACGTAGAAGTTTAACCCAAGTGCATATAATGATGTCCGGATACATGGGGAACGCTATTTCGAAATATCGACAAGCAAGGCTGCCGAGGCTAGATTCGCGGGTCTTCCGCCATGGTTAGGAGAACGCCCGTGACGATCGCCTGCCTGCACACCGCCGAAAGCAACATTGCCGTCTATGAAGCGGCGGCCAAGGCGCTCGGGTTGCCTGATGGCATGCTGCGCCATCGCGTCCGCGCCGATCTTCTGCTCGCTGCCGAAAAGGTGGGACACCTGACGGATGAGATTTCAGCGGAGACGGCAGCCCTCCTTTGGCATCTCGCCGAAGATGCCGATGCCGTCGTGCTCAACTGCTCGACGCTCGGCCCGGCAGCATCGCTCGTCCCTGCCCGCGCAGGTGCGCCGATCATCCGAGCGGATGCGATGCTGGCGGAAGAAGCCGTCAAGGCCGGCGGCAAGGTGATCGTGCTGTGCACGGTCGAGACAACCATCTCCCCGACGACTGCGCTCTTCGAAGCTGCGGCGAAGGCGACGGGCGCGGAAATCGAGGTTCGGCTGGTGCCGGGCGCATGGGCGCACTTCCGGGCTGGCAACCTGTCGGCCTATCTTGCCTCCATCGCCGGTGCGGTCTGCGCCGCCAACAGCGAAGGTCCCGTAACGATCGCTTTCGCGCAGGCTTCGATGACCGACGCGGCACACCTTCTTCCGAAAGGCCACCCGCAACCGATGAGCGGTCCGGCGACGGCTCTTGCAGTGGCGGTGGCGAAGGCTATGGGCTAGCCGTTACAGGTTCCGCCCGAAATAGACATTCACCTCGGCGATGCGGTCGCCGGCAAAGCGGATCAGCTCCACATTGCGAAAGCTGGCGCCATCCATCTTCTCGGCGCGATAGCCGACGATCACGTCGTCGCCGTCAGCGACCAGATGTTCGATGTGAATGTCGCGGAAGGCTTTCTCCTTCGGCCAGCATTGCTCGAAATACTGTTCCCGGTCGATGTGATCGTCGCGCGGGCTGGAAAAGGTGAAATCCCGGGTCAGCATCGGATCGACGATATCGGCATGCTGCGCCACATAGGCGGCAAAGAGACGTTTGACCGCGTCGCAGCGGGCACTTTCGAGAGAATTCATGATCTGCCTCCTCTTTCCGTCAGGATGATTTTGCCATCCAATCGAAACTGGTTGCAAAACGCAATCAGTTAATAGCATAAGTCAGCCGAACCAACAAGCCGTTTTGCGGACTTGGCATCACCGCCCGCGTGGTCCAAACTCCTCGGGCATTCCCAACAGCAGAAAGCCATCGCAGTGTCCGAGGCTCATCACCACATGCTCGAAAAGCTGCGCCGCCTAGCCGCCAAGGACAATCGTCCGGCGGTCGCGCCGACCGGCGTCGGCAGCTATTCCACGCTCTTTACTTTCGTCACCCGCGAACGCGAGCGGATTGCCGGCTCCGCCTTTTCACAGGTTTCAATCGTCGCCATCCTCGAAGGTTCCAAGGAAATCGTCAGCATGGGACGGCAGCGGCATTTTGCAGCCGGTACGGTGCTCGTGCTGCCGGCCGGCTGGAGCGGTGACGTCGTCAACGATCCGGATCCTCAGACCGGTGTCTATCGGGCGATCTTCATTACCTTTCCCGAGGAATTGACGCGGCGGGCGGCAAAGGCCTTTCCGCCTGCCCATATCGCCGCGCAGGCGGAATTACCGCTCGATCCATTGCTGGCCGCTGCCATCAACCATGCCGGCGAAGGTATTGCCGACGGCAACATGCCCATCCCATTGATCGAGCACAGGCTTCTCGAAATCCTCATGGTGCTCGGCATGCGCGGTGCCCTGCCCGGTTCGCCCGAGACCACAGCCGAGGCGGTGCGGGCGCTGGTGCGCTGGCAACCGGATCGAGCCTGGACAGCCGATCTTATCGCCGCAGAGCTCGGCACCAGCAACGCCACGCTGCGCCGCCGCCTGTCTCGCGAGGGCGCTTCCCTGCGGGATGTGCTGGCAAGCGAGCGCGTGGCGCTGGCAACGACCCTTCTCGCCGAGGACGGGCTGTCGCTGCGGGAAGCCGCGGTTGCGACAGGCTACCGCTCGCCCCGACGCTTTGCCGATCGACTTCGCAGCGCGTGAGCGTTTGCGACAGAATTTTGAGCGTTTGAGTGCGCAGCCGCTCGGCACGAATTTGTTAGACCCTGCCCTCGAAGGCTCACAGAAGCCGCAACATGAAAGGGCAACATCATGAAAACCATGCTCAGCGTTTTGAACGCCATCGTCATTGCAGCAGCCATCGCCACGCCGGCGCTCTCGGCCGATCTCAAGGTGAGCTTCACCCAGAGCAACGGCCGGATGCTGCTGCCGGAAAACGCCTCCTGCATTTCGACGGGATCCGACAAGTCAGCGCCCGGGCCGAACAAGAGTCTGGGCGTTTCATGGTCAAAGGGGCCGAAGGGAACGCGCTCCTATGCGCTGACCATGGTCGACCCCGACGTTCCCACCGATTTCTCGCTGTTCAACAAGGCCGACAAGACGATTCCGAAGGACTTCAAGCGGATGGAGTTCGTCCACTGGGTGCTGGCCGACATCCCGGCGTCGCGCACCAGCCTTGCCGAAGGCACGGACGGAAACGGCCCCTCGGCCAATGGTCTGCCGCTCGAGCGCACGGCCTATGGACGGCGCGGCCAGAACGGTGCGGGCGGCGGCAATTTGAAGGATGGGCCGCATGGCGGCTATATGGGCGCCTGCCCTCCCTGGAACGACGAGCGTGTTCATAGCTATCACGTCACGGTCTATGCGCTCGATGTCGACCGGCTGAATCTTCCCGATCTCTTCACCCGCGCGGATCTCATCGCCGCCGCGAAGGGTCATATCCTGGCATCGGGCAGCCAGGAATTGTTCTACACATTGAATGCAAAGGCCGAGAAATGACCGAGACGAGATGGGACGCAGCCACAACAGCCGAACAGGAAGCCGCTCATTGGATGCGGAACCTGATCATCTGCCTCGCCGGCTCGTTCACGACGATCGTGGCGATGACGCTGCTGCTCCCCTTCCTGCCGCTCTATGTCGAGGAACTCGGCGTCGGCGACAAGGCGGCGATCGTGCAATGGTCCGGCATTGCCTATGGCGCCACCTTCTTTGCCGCCGCCTTCGTCGCGCCGCTTTGGGGGCGGCTCGGCGATATCTATGGCCGCAAGCTGATGCTGATCCGCGCCAGCCTCGGCATGACGATCGCCATCTCGCTGATGGGCATGGCCGGCAATGTCTGGCAACTGGCGGCGCTGCGCCTGTTCACCGGCCTTGCCGGCGGCTATGCCTCGGGTTCGATGGTGCTGGTGGCAGCCCAGACGCCGAAACATCGCTCCGCCTGGGCGCTGGGCACGCTCTCGGCGGGTATCATGGCGGGCAATCTCGTCGGGCCGCTGATCGGCGGCGCGCTCCCGCCTGTTATCGGCATTCGCGGCACCTTCCTGCTGGCCGGCGGCGTGATCTTCTTCACCTTCCTGGCGACGACCTTCCTGATCAAGGAGGAGAAATCCACGGCGCGCAAGAAGGCGGCGAAGGCAAGCGGCAGCTGGGCCTCCATCCCGGACAAGCGGCCAGTCATCGCCATGCTGTCGCTCGGCCTGCTGCTGATGCTCGCCAACATGTCGATCGAGCCGATCATAACAGTCTATGTCGCGCAGTTCGTCACGGACGCCAAGGTGACGATGGTCTCGGGCGTCGTTATGGCCGCCGCCGCACTCGGCAGCATCCTGTCGTCCTCATGGCTCGGCAAGCTCGCCGACCGCATCGGCCACTGGACCGTCATAACGGCCGCCCTAGCCATCGCAGCGCTGCTGCTGATACCGCAGGCTTTCGTGACCTCCGCCTGGCAGCTGATCGCGCTGCGCTTCCTGATGGGCGTAGCACTCGGCGGCCTTCTCCCCTGTATCACCGCCGTCATCCGGCACAGCGTTCCCGACGCAGCGACGGGCAGCATCCTCGGGCTGTCCATCTCATCGCAATATGTCGGTCAGGTTGCAGGTCCCGTCATCGGCGGCTTCGTCGGCGGCCATATCGGCATGCGCGCCGTGTTCCTCGGCACCTGCGTGCTGTTGGCGATCGGTGCCGCCTATTGCTGGTGGGTCACCCCGAAGAAAGAAGTGCCATAAAGGATCGATGATTTTGCTCAAGTTTGCCGTCTGTAGATCGATCCGAGCAGCATGAAGCCGACCGTCAGGGCCGACCGCAGATAAAATCGACCCCAGAACGCGCGATCGCCTCCAGCGTTTCGCGCGTATCGCCGGCACGCGCTCGAACGGCAAGCGAATGCATGACAGCGGATGCGAGCTTTGCGAGAGTTGCAGCATCCGCGTCAGCCGGTAGTTCGCCCCGCTCAACCGCAAGCTCCATACGTTCCTTGATCGCGCCGTCGAATTCATTCAAGCTGCGGCGCAACACCTCTCGCACTCGATCATACTGAATAGCTTCTGCCGTCGCAGTGCTGATCAGAAAGCAACCGCGGGCAGCAGTCTCGCCATGCAAGTATATTTTTAGAGCCTCGGCGTAGATGTTCGCCAGATTTTCCCGCAGCGGCAGGGCCGGGTTGAGCGCCTTGAACAATATATCGAGGCTGTCCTCGCGATAGCCTTCCAAGGTGTCAAGATAGAGGTCCTCCTTGTCGCCGAATGCGCCGTAGAGGCTCGGCCGGTTCAGTTTCGTCGCGGCGCTCAGATTATCCAATGAGGCTGCCGAGAACCCCCTATCCCAAAAAACCTCCCGCGCCTGCCCAATCACTGTTTTCGCATCAAAGACGCGCGGGCGACCCTGCTTTTTCTCGCTCTTCATATTTTGTACCATTTCGCATAAAAATCTTGACTGCAGGAATTTTATGCGAAATGGTACAAAAATTCAACCGATGCCGACGCTATGCCTCGCGCCTGCACCGAAAAGGAGAGAAAACCATGAAACTCTACATGCACGCCGCCGCTTGCTCGCTGTCGCCACACATCGTTTGTCGGGAGCTGGGACTCGATGTTGAATTGGTCGAAGTTGATCGGAAGACTCATCTGACAAGCTCAGGCGAGGACTACCTTGCCATCAACGGTAACGGCTACGTGCCGGCACTGATGCTGGATGATGGGAAAGTGCTGACCGAGGGTCCTGCCATCGTGCAATTCCTCGCGGAATGTTCACCGGAGAGATCGCGCCTTCTGCCGGAGGCCGGAACCTATGCCAGAAGCCAGGTTCAATCCTATCTGAATTTCATCACCGCCGAACTTCATAAGCCAATGGCGATGCTATTCAACGCGGCGTATGAAGGCGCTCATGCCGGCATTCATGATCTGGTGTCCAAACGACTGGATTGGCTGAACGGCCGGCTCGCCGGCCCCTATCTGACCGGCGACGACTTCACGGTCGCTGACGCCTATCTCTTTGTCTGCTTGAACTGGTCGCCCTGGATCAGGATCGACCTTGCATCAAGGCCGGCGCTACGGGAATTCATGGCTCGCGTCAGCGCGAGACCGAGCGTCCGCCATGCACTCCGGGCCGAAGACCTCGAGGCTTTCGAGACCGATGGCGTTTTCTTCGCGCCGCGATCCTACATTGCTTCGGCAGGTCGTGTAGGAACACCCGTGCGGCCATAAACGGCCGCACTCTTCTGCACCGCCCTTCTCCTCGTGAGAAGGGTTTATTCCTCGCCGGCACGGCGGCCGTGCGCCCAATCCATATAAAGTTCCAGCGCCTTGCGCGCGACCGGCCCCTCCTGGAACTCGCGATCATCGAGACGGTTGACGCTGACGACCTTGGAATAGTTGCCGGTCGTGAAGATCTCGTCTGCCGCCATGAACTGCTCGACGGACAGGGTTTCCTCCCGGACGTCGAAGCCCTCCCGGCGCAGCAGGCCGATGACGCGGGCGCGGGTGATGCCGGCAAGGAAGGTGCGGTTGGCGACCGGCGTATAGACGATGCCATCCTTGACCATGAAGACGTTGGTCGACGCCGTCTCGACGACATTGCCGTTCATGTCGCGCACCAGCGCATTGTTGAAGCCGCGGCTTCTCGCTTCGAGGATCATGCGGCCGCTGTTCGGATAGAGCGAACCGGCCTTGGCGTCGGTCATCGCCGTTTCCGGCGACGGGCGACGGAAGGGCGAGACGGTGAGCGTGATGCCGCCGGCGCCGCCGAGCGGCGCTTCGAACAGGCAGAGGGCAAAGCGCGTCGATTCCGCATCGACGGCGACGACGCTGCCCGGTGAGCCATGCTCGCCCCAATACATCGGCTTGATGTAGATCGGCGTCTTGCCGTCGAATTTCCTGATGCCTTCCCAGGCGAGCGCCTCGATCTCTTCGGCGGCCTTGAGCGCCTTCAACCCCATGGCAACGGCCGAGCGATTGATGCGCTGGCAATGGAGATCGAGATCGGGCGCAATGCCGTCGAACCAGCGTGCGCCGTCGAACACGGTCGAGCCAAGCCACATGGCATGCGAAGTCGGCCCGATCAGCGGCGGATTGCCGGAAAGCCATTCTCCCTCGACGTAGGTCCAGGTGGTTGTGCGGGGCGACGTATCGACGGACATATGATTTCCTCTCTTAGACGGCGAAGAGCAAATAACCGCGCAACCTCAGGGTCAAGCATAAACTACGCGGCAAAATTCATTTGCAACAAAGCGCCTGATAACGCATTCATAGCGCAATTTTCATGCGTCGAAACAACAACTTGACGAATGAGTCCATCAACGAAAGTGATGGACCATACGGATCGTCAGGAGAGAGGGAGAACTCCCATGAAAGCCATGTATTACGAGGCCTTCGAGGCAACACCCGAAATCCGGACCCTGCCAGATCCGACACCAAGTGAAGATGGCGTCGTCATCGCAGTCGGCGCAACCGGGCTCTGCCGCAGCGACTGGCATGGCTGGATGGGTCATGATCCGGATATCAAGCTGCCGCATGTGCCGGGCCATGAGCTTGCCGGCAAGGTGGTCGCGACCGGCCGTGGCGTCGTCCGCTTCAAGGTCGGCGATCGCGTCACAGTCCCCTTTGTTTCCGGCTGCGGCCATTGCGCCGAATGCCATTCCGGCAACCAGCAGGTCTGCCCCAGCCAGTTCCAGCCGGGCTTCACCCATTGGGGTTCCTTCGCCGAATATGTCGCCATCGACTATGCCGACACCAATCTTGTCCACCTGCCTGAAACGGTCGATGACGCGACGGCGGCAAGCCTCGGCTGCCGCTTCGCCACCTCTTTCCGCGCCGTTGCCGATCAGGCGAAGACGCGGCCGGGCGAATGGATCGCCGTGCACGGCTGCGGCGGCGTCGGGCTGTCGGCGATCATGATTGCCAGTGCGCTTGGCGCCAATGCCATCGCCATCGACATTTCCGAGGAAAAGCTGGCCTTCGCCCGCGAATGCGGAGCCGTCGCGACCATCAATGCGGCTGAGGTCGCCGATGTGGCCGAGGCGGTGCGCGAGATCACCAAGGGCGGCGCCCATGTCTCGATCGATGCGCTCGGCCACCCCGCCACCTGCTTCAACTCCATCAAGAACCTGCGCCGGCGCGGCCGGCATGTGCAGGTCGGCCTCATGCTCGGCGACCATGCGACGCCGCAGATCCCGATGGCGCAGATCATCGGCCACGAGCTGGAAATCTATGGCAGCCACGGCATGCAGGCCTGGCGCTACGATTCCATGCTCGACATGCTCGCCGCCGGCAAGATCGCGCCGCAGAAGCTCATCGGCCGCAGGATCAGCCTGGAAGAGGCCGTTCCGGCGCTGATGTCGCTCGATAAGGCCGAGGGCAAGGGCATCAGCGTCATTACACGGTTCTGATATATCCCGGTGCTATGCGCATCGGGAGAAACGGCAATCTAGGAAGAGGATGGGCTCATGGCATGGTCTGCCGGCCAATATGTAAAATTCGAGGATGAACGCACGCGACCCGCGCGCGACCTGCTGGCGCAAGTACCGCTCGCGCATATCGAGCGGGCGATCGACCTCGGTTGCGGCCCTGGCAACTCGACGGAGCTTATCGTCGAGCGCTACGGTGCGGCCGGCGTCTCCGGCCTCGATAGCGACGACAGCATGCTGGAAGCCGCACGCAAGCGCATGCCGGGCACGAGTTTCGCCAAGGCCGATCTCGCCACATGGCGGCCTGACGAGCCGATGGATCTGTTCTTTGCCAACGCCGTGTTCCAGTGGCTTCCGAACCATCTCGATATCTTCGATCACCTCCTGGACGGGCTGAAGCCCGGCGGCGTGCTGGCAGTGCAGATGCCCGACAATTTGACCGAACAGAGCCATCTGATGATGGAGGAAACGGCGAAGAACGGCCCCTGGAGCGATGCTTTCGCCAGGAAAAGCGTGCGGCGCAACCCGCTGCCCGCGCCTTCGGTCTATTACAACAGGCTGATCGGCAAATCGCAGCGCGTCGACATCTGGCACACCAACTACAATCACGCGCTGGAAAATGCGGCTGCTATCGTCGAATGGGTGAAGGGCACCGGCCTGCGTCCCTATCTCGACCATGCAGGCGCCGAGCATCGCGATGCTTTCGCCGCCGACTATCTGAAGCATATCGAGAAAGCCTATCCGCCGCTTGCCGACGGCAAGGTGCTGTTGCGCTTCCCGCGCCTCTTTCTCATTGCCGTAAAGAAATAGACTGTTTGCCAACCCCGAACCCCGGACTGATGGCGGTGCCTCGATCCCATCGACAACCGCCGTCGGCCCCGCCCTGTAGCGCCGGCACCACATGTGGTGAGCAAAGGCCGCTGTAACACTTTAAATCCGCTGCATAATTTTATCCTCAAATCGATTCCGATTTAAGGAATTATGCAGTAGAACACCTGCAGCCAAAGCGGAAACAGGAATAGCTCCGAGGAGATAGCCGATGTCGTCCAGCCCCCTCCATGGCCGCCAGAAGGAGACGCGCTCATGACCAATCCCGACGTCGCACCCGCCCCGCCGCTGACTTTCGTGATCTTCGGTGCCGCCGGCGACCTTACCCGACGGCTGCTCGTCCCGACGCTCATCAACATGACCCGTAGCGGGCTTATCGGCGAGGATCTGCATATCCTCGGCATCGGCATCGAAACCGGCGGGGTCGATATGCTGCTGGAGCGGCTGGAAGCCTTCCTCAAGACCTCCGGCGACATGGAGGATCCGGAGCGGCAGAAGGCATGGCAGAGCCTGCGCCAGCGCATCAGCTACATCTCCGGCGACTTCACCCAGAATGGCGTCTACAAGGAGATTTCGGACTATCTCTCCCATGCGCCGACCGCCAACGCGGCGTTTTATTTCGCCGTGCCGCCGCGCTTCTTTGGCGATATCGCCGAGAAACTTTCCGAAAACGGGCTGATGAACGAGGCGACCGGCGCTTTCCGCCGCATTGCGATCGAAAAGCCCTTCGGCCATGACCTCGCCTCGGCGCAAGCGCTGAATTCCCGGCTGCTGAACCATGTATCCGAAAGCCAAATCTATCGCATCGACCATTTCCTCGGCAAGGAAACCGTCCAGAACATCATGACGACGCGCTTTGCCAACATGATGATCGAGGCGCTGTGGAACAACAACTATATCGACCATGTGCAGATCACGGCCGCCGAGCTGGTCGATGTCGGCACGCGCGGCAAGTTCTACGACGCGACCGGCGCGCTTCGCGACATGGTACCGAACCACCTCTTCCAGCTTCTAGCAATGGTGGCGATGGAGCCACCGAACAGCTTCGACGCCGAAGCGATCCGCAACGAAAAAGGCAAGGTGCTGAAGGCATTGCGCATCTATTCCCGCGAGGACGCGGTCAAGAACGGCGTGCGCGGCGCCTACACCGCCGGCCCGATCGCCGGCAGGGATTTGCCTGCCTTTACCGAGACCGCCGACGTCGCACCAGACAGCAACACCGAAACTTTCGTGGCGCTGAAACTCTTCGTCGATACCTGGCGCTGGGCCGGCGTACCCTTCTACCTGCGCACCGGCAAGGCGATGAAAGCCCGCGATACGGAAGTTGTCATCACTTTCCGGCAAGTGCCCTTCGCGCAATTCCCGCGCGACGAATCCCGCCCCGAACTGCCGCCGAACCGGCTGATCATCCAAGTCCAGCCCGACGAGGGGCTCGATATGGAAATCTCGATCAAATCGCCGGGGCTGGTGCTGAAGACCGCGCCGGTTTCGCTCGACTTCCGCTATGCCGACAGTTTCGACATCGGCAAACAGACCGGCTACGAAAGCCTGTTCTACGAACTCTTCGTCGGCGACCAGACGCTCTTCCAGCGCGCCGACGGCATCGAAGCGGGATGGGCCGCCGTACAGCCCTTCCTCGATCTCTGGGCAGAAGGCGGCAAGCCCGACCCCTATGCCCCCGGCAGCACCGGTCCGGCCTGCGCCGACGAACTCATCGAGCGCGACGGCCGCAAATGGCATCAGATCGACGAGGCGTCGAGCGGCAGGAGGGTTTGAGATTGAAGCGGGCCTACGTCTATTCGATCTTGCCACCCAAAGCCTGTTTAGGTTGCTGACGTCACGAAATTTCAGCTAAGCCGTTGGGCCAGATCGGCTTCGAGTTCTCAGCCACTGGCCCAACGTTGATTTCAGGACAGCAAATTTATTGCTTTGCTGTCTTCGACTTTCCACAATCGACAGCGGCAATGGTGGAATTATCCGAATTTTGTACGGACTCTAAAAGGACAGCACAGCCGCTGGCTTTCTCTATTGCCTTTACATTCCCGGCATAGATTGTCGGGTTGATAAGCAGGAGAGATGACCCCGTCGGGCGATTCAAGCCGGCCTGCCACGAGTTCTTTGCTGAAAGTGGTCGGGCCATATATTCGATGCCGTCAATAGTTACGACCTTCGAATCTGGAAAATAGCCCGACATAGTGGAACATCCTGTCAGCACAGCAAACGCAAAGATTTTCAAGAGCTGCCTCATATTCGCCCCAATCCCCCATAAGACGCCTGTACGACTCACGTCGAAACTTCATACATTGGACGGAATATACGTTTTGCGTGTCAAGGCAAGGGCATTCTCAGCCTTAGATTGAGCTGAGACGAGGGCGCCGGATTGGCTTGAGGCTATTTGCCCCCGTTTCCGCACCCTCAACAAAACGCCCCGCAGTTCAATACTGCAGGGCTTTTGCTGTTGGTTGCAATACCGATTAAACGAACTGGCTCAAACCCGGAACGGAATTCACGACTTCATCGACGACTTCGTTGCCGGCGTATTGGCGGGCAGTCGCGACCGTTTCCTTTGCGAGGGAGGTGATGTCGCCCATGCCGAGGCCGGTGCTCATCAGCTGCTGGCCGAGACCCATGATGCCGCCGCCGGCACCGACCGCGCTCAAGAGACCGCCGAGAAGGCCACCGCCGCCAGAGCCCTGATCGCCGCCATACTGTGCAACAAGTTCGGTTGCGCCGGGAAAGGATTCGATCATCTTGGTGACGGGGCCGTCCGGAGCCTCGCGCTGCAGGAAGCTGAGAATCATGCCGACAGCCTTCTCTGCGAGATCGGGAGCGATGCCGGCTTTGGTCGCGATCTGATCAATAACTTCGTTCACTGTGGCCTCCTGCCTTTACGACGTTAACGTCAACGTAACTGAATGAAGCAGCCGATACAAGCCGCGCCGGAGGCCATCATTCTACCAGAAGCGGAACCCTACGCGAATGGTTGTCCCTCTCCATGCGAGTTCTTATAACAGTGTCAGGACAAATCGATGAATGGCCCTTGCAGCTTCCAAAAGCTGCTGTGCCGCCGCCCAGAGGGAGACGACACCATGCCGCAGCAGGATGGACAGATTTTCGTCGGCGCGAGCCGCAATCCGGACGAGAGCATCAACAAGGACGAGTTCCTGACGCTGAAATTCGGCAACCGCCACGGTCTCATCACCGGCGCCACGGGCACGGGCAAGACGGTGACGCTGCAGGTGCTGGCGGAAGGCTTTTCCAAGGCCGGCGTGCCAGTCTTCTGTGCCGACATCAAGGGTGATCTCTCGGGCATCGCCGTCAAAGGCGAGCCGAAGGATTTCCTGCTCAAGCGCGCCGAGGAAATCGGCCTGTCGCGCTATGAGTTCGATCAGTTTCCGGTCATCTTCTGGGATCTCTACGGCGAAAAGGGTCATCGTGTGCGCACGACGATCGCCGAGATGGGGCCGCTGCTGCTGGCGAGGCTGATGGATGCTTCGGAAGCACAGGAAGGCGTTCTCAACATCGCCTTCAAGATCGCCGACGAAAACGGCCTGGCGCTGCTCGACCTCAAGGACCTGCAGGCGCTGCTGAACTACATGGGTGAGAATGCCGGCGAGCTTTCCAGCAAATACGGCCTGATCTCGAAATCCTCCGTCGGCTCGATCCAGCGCGCATTGCTCGTGCTGGAGCAGCAGGGTGCGGAAAACTTCTTCGGCGAGCCGGCGCTGAAGATCTCCGACATTATGCGGATCAGCAATGACGGCTATGGCCAGGTTTCGGTGCTGGCGGCCGATAAGCTGATGATGAACCCGCGCCTTTACGCCACTTTCCTGTTGTGGCTGCTATCGGAATTATTCGAGGAATTGCCCGAGGTGGGCGACCCGGAAAAGCCGAAGCTGGTCTTCTTCTTCGATGAGGCGCATCTGCTCTTCAACGACGCGCCGAAAGTGCTGATCGAGCGTGTCGAGCAGGTGGTGCGCCTGATCCGCTCCAAGGGCGTCGGCGTCTATTTCGTCACGCAGAACCCGCTCGACGTGCCGGAGACGGTGCTGGCGCAGCTCGGCAACCGTGTGCAGCATGCGCTGCGCGCCTACACGCCACGCGAACAGAAGGCCGTGCAGACGGCAGCCTCGACATTCCGGCCCAACCCAGCTTTCGATTGCGCCGAGGTCATCACCACGCTCGGCACCGGCGAGGCGCTGGTATCGATGCTGGAGGGCAAAGGCGCGCCTTCCATCGTCGAACGCACGCTGATCCGCCCTCCATCCGGCCGGATCGGCCCCGTCACCGATGGCGAGCGTAAAGCCATCATCAACGGCAGTCCGGTTGCCGGCGTCTATGACCAGACGATCGACCGCGAATCCGCCTACGAGATCCTGACCGAGCGGGCGCGCAAAGCGGCTGCGCCTCAGAGTGAGAGCGCAGGCGATGGCTGGACGCTGCCGGGCTTTGGTGGAGATAGCGGAAAACCCGCCGGTCGCCGTTCGGGCTACCAGCGCGAGACGATCCTGGAAGCGACGATGAAAAGTATGGCGCGCACGGTGGCAACGCAAGTGGGGCGGGCGCTGGTCCGAGGCATCCTCGGTAGCCTGAAGCGATAGAAGACTACCTTCCCTTAAGGGAGAGGTTCGGAGCAAAGCTCCGGGGTGGGGTGATCCGTGACGACTTTCCTGGTTCGAATGTCACCCCCACCCGCCGCTTTGCTGCGACCTCCCCCTAAACGGCAAGGCTATTGCATATGAAGTGAGGTCGTTGCGGCGCACCTCCTTCTCCCCGAGGGGAGAAGGAATTTCCGGGGCTAATCCCGCTCATATGCGATTGCCCTGCCCTCGAGGGGGAGGTGTTATTTACCTCAAGGGGCGTTGATCTACCGCACCGGCGCGACCAGCGAGAAGAACGCACCCTGCGGATCGGTGGCCTGGACGATCCAGCTGCCGCCGGGCACTTCCATCGGGCCGTTGACGATCTTCCCGCCGCCTTCTGTGACGCGAGCGATGGCCGCGTCGATCGCGGGAACGTTGATATAGAAATTCCAGGCAGCCATCGGCATTTCCGCCGGCTTGGTCATGATGCCGCCGAAGTCGCGATCGCCGATCTTGAAGATCTTATACGTGCCCATCGGCCCCATGTCGAAATCGGAGCTCGATTCCCAGCCGAACATCTCGCAATAGAAGTCGAAAGCTTTCGGGCCGTCGCCGGCATAGAGTTCGTGCCAGCCGATATAGCCGGGGGTGGCAGGGGCCGCCGGCTCCCAATTCTGGCCCGGCAGCGGCGTGAAGATGCAGAAGGCGGCGCCATAGGGATCGGCAACGACGGCGAACCTGCCGACGCCTGGAATATCCGTCGGCTCACGATAGGTCTTACCGCCCTTGGCGACGATCGTCTTCGCCGCTTCATCGACATTGGGAACGCCGATGTAGCCGGTCCAGCAGGGTGGCGTGCCCATGGCCTTCGCCTCGTCCGGCAGAATCATCAATCCAGCGACAGGCCCTGCACCGGCACTAAAGAGCGTATAGTCCATCCCGACATCAGGCATGCCCGCATCCGCCGCATCCCAGCCGACGACTTTGGTATAAAAGGCTTCCGCCGCCTTCATGCCCGTCGTCATCAGCTCGTACCAGACAAAATATCCCTTCTCTGCCATGATCTCTCTCCCTATTGCGATTGTGACGGTCATCCGTCCCATCCTGAGCCTGATGTCGGCGCAAGCGCATCATGGCCGATGAACGTGACGGCCGAAGATGGTCAATCGGTTGATCCGTCACTTCCTGGCGAAGCAGGCTCTAGGTCTTAACTAGGCGCAAGGCGTAATAATTCGACCCCTTGCGCCGCATGGCGTAAATTTGGCAGTCTCGTCATGCTTCAATGGCAGCAGGAGCCCGCCTTCGCCGCCTCTTGATATTCGTCGTGGCGTCGCACGAAATCCATGGTGTGGCCTTCATTCCGGCCCTTCGGCGCATTGTCGAGGATCATCAGCGTACCGATCATTTCCTCGCCGCCGCGGGCATAGCTGGAATAGGTGTGAAAGATATTGCCGGCTTCATCCTTGTAGAAGGCGCTGAGACCAGGCAACTCGTCGTTGCCGTCGGCGGCGTTCATATCGTTGAAATTATAGAACACCTTTTCACCGGCGAGCTGCTCTTTGGTGAAAGAGACGTGATAGTCGAAATTGAAATCGTTGGAGAATGACGACACCCATGGGAACTTCCAGCCCATGCGTTTCCTGTAGGCCTCTATCTTTTCGATTGGCGCGCGGGACACGGCGACCAAGGTGACGTCGTGGTGATTGAGATGTGGAAGCGTTCCATCGAAATGATCGGCAAGGAAGGAGCAGCCGGTGCATCCGGCATCCCAATCCGGGCCGAGCATGAAGTGATAGATGATCAGCTGGCTGCGGCCGTCGAAGAGATCGGCAAGCGTCTTCTTGCCGGCCGGCGTGTCGAAAACATAGTCTTTATCGACCTTTACCCAGGGTAAGGCCAGGCGTTCCGCATTGACGCGATCGCGAAGATGCGTGGCCTCCTTTTCCCTGGCGAGCAGTTGACGGCGGGCCTCCAGCCACACGTCCCTGGAAACGACCTGGTTCATTGTCCGCGCCCTCCTCCGGCGTTTTCATTCCCAAATCTTGACAATTATATTGATATCAATATTAATGAATCATGTCAAACGCAGTCGAAATCCCCTTTGAAACCACGCTGTTAGTGCGCGACACCTGCCTATGCCTGCATGTGCAGCGAGCCGCACGAGCACTTGCCCGCCGCTTTGACGAAGCGCTGCGACCTTACGGTCTGACCAACGGCCAATTTTCCCTGATGATGTCGCTGAACAGGCCTGCACCGGCCTCCATGGGGTCGGTCGCCACGCTCCTTGCAATTGACCAGACGACGCTGACGGCGGCACTCAAGCCTCTCGAGCGGCGCGGATGGGTCAGCATCGTACCCAATCCGGAAGATCGGCGCGCCCGCCTGCTCAGCCTGACGCCATCGGGAAAAGCAGCGCTCGCTGCGGCCGTGCCGATCTGGAAGACGGCGCATGCCGTCCTCGAAGAGCGGCTGCCCGACGGCAATGGCGACCGCTTACGCAGCGATCTTGCTACTCTGCTCTGAATTGCGGCTCCGAGAATCGAGGATCGCCCTCGAAATCCCGCCTTTCGAAACCGATGCGGCGCCGGGGGAACTCGCACAGCGCCTGCACGCCGACGCGCGACAGCCGGATGCGCCAGGTCTGGCGCTCGACGGGCTCGCGGGCGGAGAATGCCCCGGCCGTCAGCAATGCGATATTGCTGCCGCCCCGAGGATCGCGGACGGAACGATAGAGAATTGCCTCGATGCCACCGGCTCGTGCCGCTTCCGCAAGCGACTGACAAGCCTCGTAATTGACTGGATCGGTCCATAGCTGCCGATCGCGATCCAAGGGAGGCGCCGTCAGATCGATCGCCGCCTTTGTCGCGATTGCGGCAGAAAAGGCGGTATATTCCGCCGCATTGGCGGGCAGCGGCGTATCGGGGGAATCGCGGAAGAACAGCAGCCTGTAGAAACTCATCTCCGCCAACGCGGTCTCCACCTGCTCCGAAGCATAGAAGACGCCGAGCGTGCGGCCTGCCCGGCGAAAGCGGGAACCGTGGGGATAGATCGCCCCATAACGGAAGGGTGTGGCGAGCAGATAGTCGAGCCCGGCGCATTCCGGCGGCAGGGCTGGCTTGCTTTCCTCAAGCACGCTTTCGAGAAGAGCTTGTTCCTCCAGCGTATCCACAAGCTTCAGCGTCGAAACCTGATGCTGCGATTCCACCAGCCGCCAATATTGGCCGGAAATGGCTCTGATCTCAGACGAGAGCGCGGCGGGCGTCCAGATAGGCAAGGACATCGGTCAAACCGGAAATCGAGACGATCTTGTCGATTGGCGCCGCGCCGAAGACGAGATTGCCGTTGCGCAGCCATTGCCGCGCCACAGCTTCATCACCGCCGACGATGGCGTCGAGCGAACGGAAGAGACGAACGAGAAGCACGGCAAGCTCGAACGGCTTGCTATCGCGCTCCAGCAGATGATCCTGCCGCTTCATGCGCGAAACGGTCGCCTCCGAAACGCCGATAACGGCTGCGAGGACGCGGGCGTTCAATCCCAGCCTCTCGGCGGCATTGACGACAGCCTTGGTGATGACGAGTGCTTCACCGGGTATCGTCCGCCCTATTGCTTGAGCCTTTGTCATGGCTACTTCCTTTCCTAAGAAAAGATATAGCATTTTTCTTGCAAAAGAAAAGGAGCGATCGAAAAACCATCGCTCCTTTTCAATATACTCGCCTATCCGGCCTTCAATCGACCGGCGGCGCTTCAGACGACGGCAACCGGCACTTCGGTCGAGGTGCGCATGGCGTGGCTGTAGGGGCATACGATATGCGCGGCGGCAGCCAGCTTTTCGGCCTCGGCCTTGTCCATGCCAGGAATGTGAACTGCGAGGGACACTTCGATGCCGAAGCCGGTGCCGTCCGCGCGCGGGCCGATGCCGACAGTCGCCGTGACCTTTGCGTCTTCCGGAATCTTGACCTTCTGCTGGCCTGCGACAAATTTCAAGGCACCCAGGAAGCAGGCGGAATAGCCTGCTGCAAAGAGCTGCTCCGGATTGGTGCCGGTGGCGCCATCGCCGCCAAGCTCCTTCGGTACGGTCAGCGTGACGTCGAGGACGCCGTTCTCGGAAACTGCATGGCCGGCGCGGCCACCGGTGGCGGAAGCTTTGGTCGTATAGAGAATAGGCATGTCATGTCTCCTTTTGGTTTGGATGAATTTTATATATATCACGATTTAATCGTGCACAATATGTATTTTTTGCAATTTGATTTTGCAAAGTGAATTTGTGACAATGCCCACCAATAAGAAAATGGCGGAGCAGCAATGACGGACACGGCGGATGGGCAGACCATGATACCCGATGAAGAGAAGAGGCTGGAAAGGCAGCTTTGCTTTGCCGTTTACAGCGCCGCGCATGCCTTCAATCGCGCCTACAAGCCAATCCTCGATCGTGTCGGCCTCACCTACCCGCAATATCTCGTCATGCTCGTACTATGGGAAAAGGGCTTCCTGTCGGTGAAAACCATCGGCGAGAAGCTGGATCTCGATTCCGGAACGCTATCGCCGCTTCTGAAGCGGCTCGAGCAAGCCGGCCTGATCGGCCGGGCACGCGACCCGAAGGATGAGCGGCAGGTGATCATTTCGCTGACGGAAAAAGGCACCGGCATGCAATGCCAGGTCAGCGCGATCATGGACGCCATCGGCCAGGCAACCGGTTGCGATATGACGGAGATGGCCAATTTGCGCGACCGGCTGCAGCAGCTGAAGCTCAATCTGACGGCCGTTTGAAGCCGGCGTCAAAACATCAGATACGTCCCGTCAGGACTGCAAACAAAAGGGCGCCGGCGGCGCCCTTTTGTTTGCGATGATACGATATCAGGCCGTAACCAGGATCGGAGCACGCTCCGGCACGCGATCATAGAGATCGATGACATCCTGGTTGAGCAAGCGGACGCAGCCGGAAGAAACGGCCTTGCCGATCGAGCGCCAATCGGGATTGCCGTGCAGGCGATAGAGCGAATCCTGCTTGTCTTCGAAAATATAAAGGGCGCGCGCGCCGAGCGGGTTCATCAGGCCCGGCTCCATGCCGCCATTGGCGATGGAATATTTCACGAGCTCCGGCTGACGGGCGACCATTTCATCCGGCGGGTTCCAGCGCGGCCATTTCTTGCGCCACTGAATGACGCCGCGGCCCTGCCAGGCAAAGCCCTCGCGGCCGACGCCGATACCGTAACGCATCGCCGTACCGCCCTGCTCCGTGACGTAAAGCATGCGCTGGGTGGTGTTGACGACCACCGTGCCGGGCGCCTCGCCTGTCGGATCGACAACCCGCTGACGATAGAAGCGCGGGTCGATCTGCTTGTAGGGAATCGCCGGAAGATGGAAACCGCCATCGTCCATGGCCGCGTAGATTACGGCCGGATCCGGTTGCTCGCCATCATAGCTGGAGAACCAAGTGCGGAACGGCCGCGGTGAGCCGGTATATTGAACCGGGCTGACGACAGGGCCGTTGTCGATGGTGGAGGCGCAGCCGGCAAGGGTCGAAACGGCGCCGATGCCAGCAAAGGCAAGGAAGTTACGTCGGGAAAGAGATGAAGGCAGGCTCATGTCGACAGCATAGTTCCTTTTGTGGAGGAAGCGAGAACCGGCAACGAACAAGCTGATTCGGCTCCCTGAGAGGTTTGCAGAGACGGGAGCAAAATTAAAGAGCGCAAGCCACCCCGGCTATCGCACTTATGCAACATCACGAAAATTTGTGGTAAATAACCCTACAGGACGACGATTTCCGTCTTGGCGGATACTCGGCTGTAGAGATCTATCACGTCCTGATTGAGCATGCGCACGCAACCCGAGGACGCCGCCTTGCCGATCGACTGCCAATCCGGCGTGCCGTGAACACGGTAAAGCGTGTCCTTGCCATTCTGATAGATATAGAGCGCACGTGCCCCGAGCGGGTTGGTCGGCCCGGGATTCATGCCGCCGCGAGCGGCCGACAGCGGCTTCATCTGCGGATCCCGCGCGACCATCTCGGCAGGAGGCGTCCAGCGCGGCCACTTCTGCTTCAACTGAATCACGCCCCTACCATGCCAGGCATATCCCGCCGCACCGAGACCGACGCCATAGCGCATGGCTTTGCCGCCCGGCTCTACGAAATAGAGGAAATGGTCTCGCGTATCGACGACGATGGTGCCTGGGCGCTCATTGGTCCGGTAGTCCACTTCCTGCCGCAGGAAACGCGGATCGATGCGCTTGTAGGGAATGGCCGGCAGCATGAAATCGTCTTCGTTTCGCTGGGCATACATCGCCTGATGCACTGGATTGAAGGTCGGCAGGCCATAGGTCTGATGGAATTGCGTCCGAAAGAGATCACGGGCCTGCGGCACGGGCTGCACGGGCAGGCGCTGTACCTTTTGCGGATCGATGCCCTCGGGGCGATAGAAGATCGGCGCCGTCTCCTGCGCGAAGCGATCCGGATCCGTCGCGCCGGTGTCCGGAATGATGCTGCATGCGGACAATCCGGCGAGGGCGGCGGCAGCGAACAGGTGACGGGAAGCGGGCAGCAGATCGGCCATCATCGGAAACCAGTTAGGACATATCGGATCGGCCGTATAATGACTGCCGCAGCTGGAGCGAGGCTGGCGTCGATGAGGAAGGTGGCGGCAGCGAAGATATTGCGCGGATTGCCCAAACTGCTGTTTTCCCCCACGGCATCATGGGCTAGACCATTACGGTACGGAGGATCGCATGAACATCGACAGTCTCGACCCGGGCATCTTCGGCCAGACCGATCATAATTCCTGGCTGAAGCTTGTGGAACGCGCACTCAAAGGCAAAGACTTCCAGGAAGCACTGGTGTCGCGGACTGACGACGGCATTGCCATCCAACCGCTTTACGAGCGGCGGCGCGATTGCGCCCCGCTTTCCCGCCAGCAAGCCGATGTGCCCTGGACGGTAACCCAGCGCATGGATGACCCAAACGTCGAGCGGGCGCTTGCGCAGCTCGGCGACGATCTTGCCAATGGCACAAGCGGCATCTGTCTGGTCTCCAAGACTTCCGCCTCCTCTTTCGGCGCCGGCATCGACGCGCAAACCCCAGGTTTTTCCGATGCGCTGGCAAGCGCGATGTCGAAAAAAACCGCTGTCCTGCGCTTCGACGGGCTTGCGCCCCCCTCTATCGATGCCGTGACCGCAACGTTCGCAGATAAGCCCGCCCGCGTCTTGCATCTCGGTCTCGACGCATTTTCGGCGGACGAGGAACAGGCGGCGGCAAAAGACATCCAGCGTTTCGCCAAATGCGGCTTCGCGGGCACCATCGTCAACGCGGACGGCCGTGCGGTGCATAATGCCGGCGGAACGGAGGCGCAGGAGCTCGCAGTCATGGCCGCGAGCCTCGTCGGCCATCTGCGACTGCTTGAAGAGGCCGGGTTTTCACCAAAGGCAGCCCTGGCGGCAATCAGCCTCTGCCTTTCGGCCGATCAGAACCAGTTCGCAACGATCGCAAAGATGCGTGCGGCGCGGCTGATCTTTACCCGGATCGCCGAGGCTTGCGGCGTCTCAGGCCCACAGCCGGCACATGTGTTTGCGGAAACGAGCTATCGCATGCTGACGCACCTCGATCCCGAGACGAATATTTTGCGCAATGCGATCGCGGTCTTTTCAGCCGGCGTCGGCGGTGCCGACGAGATCTGCGTTCTGCCGCACAGCCTGACGCATGGCATTCCCGATCCGCTAGCGCGGCGGCTGGCGCGCAACACCCAGACGATTCTGGTCGCCGAAAGCCACCTCGATCACGTCGTCGATCCCGCCGCGGGAGCCGGCGGCATCGAGGCACTGACCGATGCTCTCGCCGAGCGGGCATGGGACATCTTTATCGAGATCGAAGGCAAGGGCGGACTGGCAACGGTGATTGCCAGCGGCCAGCTGGCGGCCATGATCGCGAAGGCACGCAAGAGCCGTATCGCCAAGCCGATCGTGGGGACGACGCTGTTTGCGATGAAGACCGAGCGGCCGGTGGCGGTTTCGGGGCCATTGAGCCTGGTTGCTGGCGGGATGGGGTTGATGCCCGTGCGATTGGATGAGGGGGTAGAGGGATGAGAATGGACATCGTGTTCGCCGCAAGTCCGATACCCCCCTCTGTCGCTTTCGCGACATCTCCCCCACAAGGGGGGAGATCGTTCGGAGAATGCCGCACGCCTCACAATGGAACCCCATACCATGTCACCAAGGCGCAAGAAATTTTAGGGCAGATACGCGCCGTAAGCCGCCAATCTCCCCCCTTGTGGGGGAGATGTCACGAAGTGACAGAGGGGGGTATCGCAGGTTCCGCATTTCCGGAGGCCGCCGCTCCATGACCAAGATCCCCAACTTCACCACCATCCCCTGGGCCAAGCCACAGGCAATGACTCCACCAACCGACGCCCCAATCTGGGAAACTCCCGAAGGCATCGCCGTCCAGCGTCGTTACGGCGAAAGCGATCTCGGCGGACTGAACTTCCTTGACACCTATCCCGGCGCCGCACCGTTCCTGCGCGGCCCCTATCCGACAATGTATGTCCAGCAGCCCTGGACCATTCGCCAATATGCCGGCTTCTCCACCGCCGAAGAATCCAACGCCTTCTACCGCCGCAACCTCGCGGCCGGTCAGAAGGGTCTTTCCGTCGCCTTCGATCTTGCCACTCATCGCGGCTATGACAGCGATCATCCGCGGGTATCAGGCGATGTCGGCATGGCGGGTGTGGCGATCGATTCCATTCTTGACATGCGCCAGCTCTTCGACGGCATTCCGCTCGACGAGATGAGCGTGTCGATGACCATGAACGGCGCGGTGCTGCCGATCATGGCGCTCTATATCGTCGCGGCGGAGGAACAGGGCGTCTCCGAGGATAAGCTTTCCGGTACGATCCAGAACGACATCCTCAAGGAGTTCATGGTTCGCAACACCTATATCTATCCGCCGCAGCCCTCGATGCGCATCGTCTCCGACATCTTCAGCTACACCAGCCAGAGGATGCCGAAGTTCAACTCCATCTCGATCTCCGGCTACCATATGCAGGAAGCCGGGGCGACCGCGGATCTGGAGCTGGCCTATACGATCGCCGACGGCATAGAATATGCGCGGGCGGGTGTCGCCGCCGGGCTCGATATCGACAGCTTCGCCCCTCGCCTCTCCTTCTTCTGGGCGGTCGGCATGAACTTCTTCATGGAAGTCGCCAAGATGCGCGCGGGACGGCTGATCTGGGCCGCGCTGATGCAGAAGAATTTCGCGCCGAAAGACCAGAAATCCCTGGCGCTCAGGACCCATAGCCAGACCTCCGGCTGGTCGCTGACGGCGCAGGACCCGATGAACAACATCATCCGCACCATGGTCGAGGCCATGGCGGCCACGCAGGGACACACACAATCGCTCCATACCAATTCCTTCGACGAAGCCCTGGCACTGCCGACGGATCATTCCGCGCGCATCGCCCGCAACACCCAGATCCTGCTGCAGAAGGAATCGGGGACAACAGGCATTATAGACCCGTGGGGCGGCTCGGCCTATGTCGAACGCCTGACCCATGATCTTGCCGCCCGCGCGATGGCCCATATCGAGGAGGTCGAAGCGCTCGGCGGCATGGCGAAGGCGATCGAGAAGGGCATTCCGAAGCTCCGGATCGAGGAGGCTGCAGCCCGCACGCAGGCACGCATCGACAGCGGCCATCAGACCGTGGTCGGCGTCAATTTTTCCAAACCGGAAAAGGACATCGAAGTCGATGTCCTGAAGGTCGACAATTCCGAGGTGCGGGCACGCCAGCTTTCCAAGCTGCAGCAGCTGAAGGGCACGCGCGAAACCGCTGCGGTCGAACCAGCCCTGGATGCGCTGACGGAGGCCGCACGAAACGGCACAGGCAATCTGCTCGATTTTGCCGTCAAGGCAGCGAGGGCAAGGGCCACGGTCGGCGAAATCTCGCTGGCGCTGGAAAAGGCCTATGGCCGCCATGTCGCCGAGATTAGGACCATCTCAGGCGTCTACCGCAAGGAAGTCGGCACAAAAGATCCGGCCTTCAATGCGGCAGTGAGCAAAGTGGAAGAATTCCGCAAGGCGCGGGGCGAAAAGCCACGCATCCTCATCGCCAAGATGGGTCAGGACGGCCACGACCGCGGGCAAAAGGTGATCGCCACGGCCTTTGCTGATCTCGGCTTCGATGTCGTCGTCGGCGCGATGTTCCAGACTCCGGAAGAAGTTGCCGATGTCGCCGTGCGCGAGGGCGTCGATATCGTGGGCGCATCGTCGCTGGCCGCAGGTCATTTGACGCTGGTGCCGGAATTGAAGACGGCGCTTGCACGCCGTCATGCCGGCAATGTGCTGATCGCCGTCGGCGGCGTCATTCCGCCGCAGGATTTCGCAGCGCTTGAGGCCGCCGGCGCCGACGCGATCTTTCCACCCGGAACCGTGATCGCGGAAGCGGCGACAACGCTGATCGAGACGTTGATGGCGTAAGCAGCGACGTGCGGAGCAGTTCGGCTCATCTCCCACGCCGCCCTTACGGAGCCGGTCTAGACGGCCACGCTCCTGAAGAACTCGATGCTCTGTTCGATCTCACCCGGCAGCGCCGAATTATGGCTGCCGGTTACAGTCGCCATCTCCATCTTCACGCCGGCGGCGGTTGCCCGTTTTGTGAGCAGCGCCAGGCGCGAGTCGAAATGTGCCTCTTCGGTGCCGTGGAACAGCTTTATCGGGCTCCTGAAGCTGTGCGCATAGCAGAGCGGCGAGCGCATCTGGTATTCGCGCGGGTTCTTGGTGTTGAAGCGGATATCCTGCGGATAGCGGCCGAAGAAGGCATAGGCGTCCGGATTGCCCGACATCGGCGCCACCGCGCGGAACCGCTTCGTCGACATGGCGGCCAGCATGGCCAGTGTACCGCCGATGCTGTGTCCGGCCAGGAACATGCGATGCGGATCGACGCCCGGCAGATGCCGCAGCCGGTTGGAGGCGGCCAGCACATCGGCAACTTCATCGTAAAAACCCGAGAAATTGCCCTTCTGGCCGTTTTCCCCACGCATAGAGGGGATCATGACGACATAGCCGGCTTCGACATAGGGCTTCATCAGCTGCCAGTGCCCCTGCCCGATGGCATTGCCGCCATGCAGGAACAGCACGGCCGGCTTCGGCTTCTCCGAGCGCGTATAGCGGGAAACCCAGGCGACGAGCTCCAGCTCCTCGCCAACGCCGCTGCGATAGAAAAGCCGCTCCGCCGTCGAGGGCGTGACCAGCGGTTCGTAGATGTCGGGAGCCGGCCCCTTGCTCAAGAGGTCAGTCCGAAACAGACGGCGCTCCTTGGCATAGTCGCCCGAAAGCAGCGGCGGCGCATCCGCAGCCTTTTCATCGCTCTGGGCGGCGGCACTCTTGCTGTCGGCGGGCTTGCTGCCAGCCGTACTGTCGTCGGCAGCTCTGACGATGGAGGGAGCCAAAAGCGTGACCGCCAGACCGGCAAGAACACCGCGGCGATTGGGGCGGAATGCGTTATCGTCAGACATGGTCATAGGCTCGTCCAAATATCCCGGCGCGGCACAAATCTGCACGGGTTGAAAGGCAACGCCAACTCACTTTGTGGTGAGGAATCACCTTGCCCTATTCATCGACAGCCGGAGCCTTGGCGTCAATCATCGCGATCAAAGTTTCCAGCCGGTCGGCCTCGTAGGGCGGCTTGTCGGGCCGCAGCCGGGCGATGCGCGGAAAACGCATGGCAACGCCAGATTTATGGCGGGTGGAACGGTTGATGCCTTCAAAGGCCACCTCGAGCACGAAGCCGAAATCACGATCGGCGCGCACGGCCCGCACAGGGCCGAAACGATCGACCGTGTTGTTGCGCACGAACTTGTCTAGCACTTCCAGCTCGGCATCCGTGAAACCAAAATAGGCCTTGCCCACAGGCACGAGCTGCTCGCCCTCCGGCGTCGTCGCCCAGACGCCGAAGGTGAAATCGGAATAATAGCTGGAGCGCTTGCCGTGACCGCGCTGGGCATACATCAGCACGGCATCGACGTTGTAGGGATCGCGCTTCCATTTGAACCAAGGCCCCTTGGCGCGGCCGGCAAGATAGGCGCTATCCCGGCGCTTGATCATGACGCCTTCGATCACCGGATCGGGCGGCGAGGTTCGCAACCGGTCAAGCTCTTCCCAAAAGGAGAAATCCACGAGCGGCGACAGGTCGAAGCGATCATGCGGCGCCGCCTCGATGATCTCGGTCAACCGCTCGCGGCGGCCGAGGAAGTCGCGGGCGCGCACGTCCTCGGCACCGTCGAACAGAAGATCGTAGGCACGGATGAAGGCCGGAAACTCGTCCAGCATCTTTGCGGTCACGGTCTTGCGGTTGAGGCGCTGCTGCAGATCGGAAAATGTACGCGTCGGGCTGTTGGAGCGCACCGTGCCGCCGACCAGCAGCTCGCCATCCATGACGCCCTCGAAGTTCATCGCATCGACGATGTCCGGAAAGGCGCCTGAGATATCGTCGCCGGAGCGCGAATAGAGCTTGCTTGTCGCTCCAGAGCGGGAAAGCTGGACACGGATGCCATCCCACTTCCATTCAGCGGCGAAATCACCGGGATCGAGTCCATCGAGATCGCCGGGTTCGACCGGATTGGCGAGCATGACGGAATGAAAGATCGCCGGCGTCACCAATATCGGGCGTTCGCCCTTGCCTTCAAGCCAATGGAACAGGCTTTCATAGGGTGGCTGCAGGCCATGCCACAACGTTTCGATTTCGGTCACGTCCTTGCCGCTCAGCTCGGCCAGCGCCTGCTTGGCAAGCCGAGCCGAGACGCCGATGCGAAGGGCGCCAGTTGCAAGCTTCAGGAAGGCGAAACGACCCGACGTATCCAGCCGGTCCAGCAGATCTCGAACGAAACTGCGTACCTCGGTCCGCCCGAGCGCATTCATGCGGCGGATGACCTCGCCGAGCTTCGGCTGCTCGCCGGCGGGACGTTCGATGTCGCTTTCCTTATCCCAGACCAGCGAGATCGTTTCCGCGAGATCGCCGACATAATCGTAGGAATATCGGAACAGTATCTCGTCCATGCGCTCGAGAACGAGTTCGCGCAGCATGGCGGGCTTGACGTTGCGCACCTCGAGCGTACCGGCAATCGCTGCCAGGCCATAGCCGCGGTCGGGATCGGGCGTATCGCGGAAATAATCGATCAGCAGCTTCAGCTTGCCGTTGCGGCTCGGCGTCAGCACCAGGCGGTCGAGAAGATCGGCAAAAGCTTTCATCTGTGCACCTCCTTCTCCCCTCGGGGAGAAGGTGCCCGGAGGGCGTATGAGGGGGAGCAGGGGTAATCCCACACGCCACACATAAACTGCAGCGTTGCAATATCGCAGAAATCCCCCTCATCCGACCCTTCGGGCCACCTTCTCCCCGCCGGGGAGAAGGCGAGACAAACGACGACCCTCATCATCTAGTCTCCCTCGTCTTCATAGCCGATGAGATGCAACGGCTTGGCGGCGATGCCCTGCAGCTCGCACCAGCGCACCAGCGCTTCTTCGCGGCCGTGGGTGACCCAGACCTCGCTCGGTTTCAGATCGGAGATCGTCTCCGTCAGCTCGGGCCAATCGCAATGGTCCGATATGACCAGCGGCAGCTCGACCCCGAGCTGCTTGGCGCGCTGGCGCACCATCATCCAGCCGGAGGCGAAAGCCGGAAGTGGATCATGGAACCGCCTCGCCCAGCGATCCTGGAACGCAGAGGGCGGGCCGACGACGACGGCGCCGTGAAAGATTGACTGATCGCGGCTTTCGACGGTCGCCGGCTTGAGCTCCCCGAGCGCGATGCCTTGGCCGACATAATAGTCGCACAGGGTTTCCAGCGCGCCATGGATGAAGATCGGCTTGTCATAGCCGGCGTCGCGCAAGAGGCGGATGACGCGCTGCGCCTTGCCGAGCGCATAGGCGCCGATCAGATGCGTTCGTTCCGGAAACTGGCGAAGGGAGGCCAGGAGCTTGCGTGTTTCGGCCAATGGATCGGGATGATGGAAGACCGGCAGGCCGAACGTGGCTTCGGTGATGAACACATCGCAGGAAACCGGCACATAGGGTTCGCAAGTCGGGTCCGGCCGGCGCTTGTAGTCCCCGGACACGACGATCCGCAGTCCATCCTTCTCCACTGCGATCTGCGCCGAGCCGAGCACATGGCCCGCCGGGTGGAACCGGACCTTGACGCCGTTGATCGTCACCTCCTCACCGAAGGCGATCGCCTGCTCCGATCCCGCAAAGCCGTCACCGTAGCGAATACGCATGATATCGAGGGTCTGTCGCGTGGCGAGCACATGGGCATGGCCGGAGCGGGCATGGTCCGAATGGCCATGCGTGACGAGCGCACGCTCGACCGGCTGCACGGGATCGATATGGAAGCCGCCGATCGGGCAGAACAGTCCTTCAGGCGCGGGATAAAGCAGTTGTTCCGGTCTCATGATGCAAGAGGATAGCGCGATTTGCACGATTAGGTAGCGACAACGGCAGCTTTTTGAGCAGGTCCGCGTTCGGGTTGCCGATCGGGCAGATCGAAAACGAGGACGTCCTCGCAATAAGGCTTGGCCTTGGCGACGACGACGCCGTTCGGATCGACGATGGCGCTGCTGCCATAACTCACCCAGCCGTCCTCGTTGCTGCCGACGACATCCGACGCCATGACCCAGCATCCCGTATGCCTGGCACAGATCTGCAGGCTCGAAATCCCAGGCTTGTGCCACCTTTCCGCCTTGTGGGGCCGGAGCATCAGATTGACGGGATTGCAGATGAGACCTGCTCCCTTTTCGGCCAGGCGGCGGGCTGTATAGGGATATCGGAGATCGGCGCAGATATTGATGCCGAAGCGCCAACTCCCCTCCTCCCACACGGGAAAATCCCTTCCGGGCATGCAGCCCTTCTCAAGCGGATGCGCCTTGGCATAGACCCCGATGATCCGGCCGGAGTTGGCAACGAGGGCGCTGTTGTAGACACCATCGTCCCTCCGCTCGAAAAAGCCGACGACAGCTGTGGTTTTCCCTGATGCGAACCGGGTGACAAGGGCGTTCAGATGCGGATCGTCCAACGAAGATGCGCGGCGTTTGGCAACCGCTTTGTCATAGCTGTGCCCTTGCAGATAGCATTCGGGAAAAAGGGCAAGATCGATGCCCTGCGCTTCCGCCCAGGCCAAATCACGTGCAAGGACGTCTGCCGCCTGCTCGACGGCGTCGAAAAGTGCCAGACGTTGAAAGGCCGCAATCCGCATGTGGCAGGGGTATCATGCGCTGCGAGTCGTCCCTAGCGCAGATCGATCGTGGCAGAGCGTCGTGTGTGCCGGGCTGGTAAGTAAAATTGCAAGAGCCGCAGCCTTTCGCCGGTCCAGCGCGTTTGATGAGCCGACCCTGTATCAAAACGACACAAATAGGCCTGGCATGATTTCTGCTTCGGCGGCGTCATCTACGGAGTTCGCAATGATCCAACGCCGCACCTTCATCGCTTCCATCGCCGCATCGGCAGCGGCTGGCTTGCTTGCGCCCCGCAGCTTCGCCGCGCCTCTGGCCAAGATGACCGGCGCCGAGCTGCGGGGGCCGATCGATGCCGTTGCGGTGAAGACGACGCCGGGAGCGAGCGACGTCAAGAGCGGCAAGCTGCAGGCGATGATCGACAATGCCGCGCGCGCCAACATGCCGCTCTTCCTGCCGCCCGGCACGTACAACATCTCCAACCTGACATTGCCTGACAATACGCGGATCACCGGCGTTCCCGGCGCTTCGCGGCTCGTCTACAGCGGTGATGGTCATCTGATGAATGCGGACAAGGCCAGGCGCATCGAGCTTTCCGGCCTTGTTTTCGACGGCGGCAATCGCTGGCTCGCCGACTATGCCGGCGGCCTCCTGCAATTTGCCGGCGTCGACGAGTTACTGATCGACAATTGCGAAGTTACCGGCAGCCGCAAACACGGGCTGCAGCTGGAGCGCTGCGGCGGGCGGATCGAGCGGAGCCGTATTTCGGGGGCCGCGGAAGCCGCCATCTATTCCGTCCAGTCCGTCGGATTGACGGTGACCGGCAATCGCATCGAGGATTGCGGCAATGGCGGCATCCTGATCCATCGCTGGGGCAAGGCCGAGGATGGCAGCAGCGTCATCAACAACCGCATTTCCCGCATCCGCGCCAATGGCGGTGGCACCGGCCAGAACGGTAATGGCATCAATGTCTTCCGCGCCGACGGCGTGACGGTTTCGGGTAACCAAATCGCCGATTGCGCCTTTACCGCCATCCGCGCCAACTCGGCATCGAATGTGCAGATCTCGAACAATCAATGCCTGCGTTCGGGCGAAACCGCGATCTATTGCGAATTCGAGTTTGTCGGCGCCACGATCAGCAACAATCTGGTCGATGGCGCAGCAAACGGCATCTCGGTGACGAATTTCGACAAGGGCGGAAGGCTCGCCTCGGTGACGGGCAATGTCATCCGCAACATGTCGCTGACAGCACCTTACGCGCAGGATGGGGGTTTCGGCATCGGCATTTCGGCGGAAGCCGATACGCTTGTCGCCGATAATGTTATCGAGAACGCACCGCTCTGGGGCCTGCGGCTCGGCTGGGGGCAATATCTCCGCAATGTGGTCGCGACCGGCAACATCGTCAGGCACGCCGGCATCGGCTGCGTGGTCTCGGTCGCGGACGGTGCCGGCTCGGCCGTAATTGCCGGCAACCTTTTTCAGGAAATGCAGCAAGCCGCGATCATGGGCTTTCGCTGGGACAAGCCGGCATCCGGCGATCTGATCGGGGGAAGCATGCAGTTCCCGCAATTGACCATCGAAAACAACAGATTGGTTTAACGCATGCCGCGCAAAAGTGTGCAGCGGTTTTGCGATAACGACGGCATGCGCTTCAAATCATTCGCCAGTTCGGCTGCCGCTTTTCGAAAAAGGCGGTGACGCCCTCCCTCGCCTCCTCGGTTTCCCATGCATCGGCCAATTGTTCGACGACATGATCGATCATGCCGTCGGTAATCGGCCGGCCTACGGAACGCGCCAAAGCCTTGGCACGAGCAGCTGCCTGCGGCGATGCCGCCAAAAAATGGCGGACCTCCGCCTCGACAGCTTCATCCAACGCCTCCTCCGCCACGACCCGCGACAGGAGACCTGCGGCGTGCGCCTGCCAGGCATCGATGATCTTGCCGGAGAGGAAAAGTGGGCGGGCATTCGTTTCGCCGATGCGGGCGACGACATAGGGGCTGATGGTGGCGGGGATGATGCCAAGCCGCACTTCCGTCAGGCCGAAGCGGGCCGTCGATGCCGAAATCACCATATCGCAGACGCTCAAAATGCCGATGCCGCCGCCGAAAGCATTGCCGTGAACACGGGCGATCAGCGGCTTCGGCAATTCGTTCAGCACCTTGAACAGCATGGCGAGCCGGCGCGCTTCGACCACGCGCCCAGCGCGGGTTGCGTCGAACTGGGCGCGCATCCAGCCGAGATCGCCGCCGGCGCAGAAGCTGGCACCCTCGCCGGTGAGCACGACGACACGAACCGTTTTGTCATGGGCCAGCTCATAGGTTGCTGCGATGAAGTCATCGATCATCTCGGCCGACAGGGCATTGTGCTTTTCCGCGCGCGTGAATGTCAGATACGCGACGCCGCGTTCGTCGGTGGTGATGCGGATCGTTTGCGATATCATGCGGTACTCCTGAGGCTGCGGGCGAAGGCGGCGGCGGCCGCAAGCTTGTCCTTGTCCAGGCCGGTTTCGTATCCCTGCGTCTCCAGATAATCGCAGACCGCTACGGTATCGACATTGCCCTTGGCACCAGGGGCAAAGGGGCAACCGCCAAGGCCGCCGGCTGATGCATCGAAGACGCGCAGACCGCATTCCAGGGCGACGGCGATATTGTCGAGAGCGCGACCAGACGTATCGTGAAAATGACCTGCCAGAGCTGCGGCTGGGAGTTCGCCCAGCACCGCGGCAAGCATCCGGTCGACGGCTTCCGGCGAACCTCTGCCGATCGTATCGCCGAGGCTGATCTCGTAACAACCGAGGGCACGCAGCTGCCAGGCGACATCGACGACATTCTGCGGCGGCACCGCCCCCTCATAAGGGCATTCGACGACGCAGCTGACATAGCCGCGCAATGGAACGCCGCCATCCCTGCTGGCCGCCGCGACGGGCCGGAAGCGTTCGATGCTCTCGGCAATCGAGCAGTTGATATTGCGCATGGAAAAGGTTTCGGAGGCAGACGCAAAGATCGCCAACTCATCGGCGCCGGCCGCAAGTGCAGCCTCGAAGCCCTGCATGTTGGGCGTCAGCGCTGCGTAACGGACGCCCGAACGCCGCTTTATCCCAGCCATGACATCGGCGGCATCGGCAAGCTGCGGCACCCACTTTGGACTGACGAAGCTCGTAACCTCGATGCGCTCGAAACCGCAATCGGAGAGCAGATCGACGAGTTCGATCTTGCGCGCGGTATCGACCTGCTGCTTTTCATTCTGCAGACCGTCGCGGGGCGCCATCTCGACGATGGTGACGTAATGGGAAGGCTTGTCCGTCATGCCGCATCCTCCGGTCGAAGCAACAGAAGCACAGCGCTTTCGCTGGTTTGGTCGCCCTCGCCGATATGCAGGCTTTCCACGACGCCGTCGCGTGCGGCCGTCAGCGTCAGCTCCATCTTCATGGCTTCCATAACGATCAGCGCCTGGCCCTTTGCCACCGTCTCGCCTTCGCGCACACGGACGATCTTGACGAGCCCCGGCATCGGCGCAACCACGCGGTCGCCGCCAGCGACGGCCTCCTCGCTGCCATCAAGCAGATCGAGGCGATGGAAATGATGGGTTTGCCCGTCGAGGAACAAGGTCACATCTGACGATGTCTCGAAGATATCGACATGCGATTGCCTGCCGCCGATCTCGACACGCCGGGAAACATCATCTCCTTCGAGGAGACGGACGGGGATGGTGCGGTCATCGAAGGCAACGTCGAAAAGTGTGCGTCCCTTTGCGATCACGCGAGCACGCCTCTGACCGCCGGCAAAATGCAGCGTGACCGGACGGCTCGCCTCCCCCCAGAGCTGCCAGGCGCCGAGCGAGAACCAGGGGTCGTTGCCATCGCTTCGGCCAAATCCGCCCGCTTCGACAATGGCGGCAATGGCAAGAGTTGCATCGTCGGGCTGCCGCGCCGAAGTCAGCGTCTCCACGTCCCGGTCGATCAACCCCGTGTCCGGGTGACCGGCGGCGAAATCTGGCTGGCGGCTCAACCGGATGAGGAAATCGAGATTGGTGGTGGTTCCGGCAACCTGCGTTTGCTCCAGACCGCGCGTAAGCTTGGCAAGCGCAGCCTGACGATCCGGCGCATGCACCGTGAGCTTGGCAATCAGCGGATCGTAATGCGGGGTGATTGTATCGCCTTCGCGTACGCCGGCATCGACGCGGGCATCGCCGCCGGGAAAGCGTAAGTGCGAGAGCGTGCCGGTTGCCGGCAGGAAGCCACGGGCCGGGTCTTCGGCATAGATCCGCGCTTCGAAGGCCCAGCCGTTTATGGCGAGCTCAGCTTGCGTTTTCGGCAACGGCTCGCCGTTTGCGACGCGCAATTGCCATTCCACCAGATCGACGCCGGTTATCGCCTCGGTGACCGGATGTTCGACCTGCAGGCGTGTATTCATTTCCATGAAGAAGAAGCGATCCGGCGACAGGCCGTCGGAGACATCGGCGATGAATTCGACCGTACCGGCGCCGCGATAATCGATGGCGCGGGCGGCGCGAACGGCCGCTTCGCCCATGGCGCTGCGCATCTCCTCAGTCATGCCCGGTGCCGGCGCCTCTTCGATCACCTTCTGGTGCCGACGCTGCAGTGAGCAATCGCGCTCGAAGAGATGCACGGCATTGCCATGGCTGTCTCCGAAAACCTGGATCTCGATGTGACGCGGCTTGATCAGATATTTCTCGATCAGCACGGCATCGTCGCCGAAGGCGGATTTCGCCTCGCGCTTCGCCGCCTCCAGAGAAGCGCCGAAATCCTCCGGCCGGTCGACGCGCCGCATACCCTTGCCGCCGCCGCCCGCCCGTGCCTTGATGAGAACGGGAAAGCCGATAGCCACCGCCTGCTCGGCAAGGAAGCCGGCTTCCTGCCTATCGCCGTGATAGCCGGGAACGACCGGCACGCCTGCCCGCTCCATCAGCGCCTTGGCCGCATCCTTGAGCCCCATGGCCCGGATTGAGACCGGCGACGGACCGATGAAGACGAGACCCGCGGCCTCCACCGCTTCGGCGAAATCGGCATTCTCCGAGAGAAAGCCATAGCCGGGATGGATGGCTTCCGCGCCGGTTTGCTGAGCCGCCGCGATGATCGTCTGCTTCGAAAGATAGCTTTCCCTCGCCGCCGCCGGGCCGATGTGAACGGCTTCGTCGGCCAGCGCCACGTGCAGCGCATCCCGATCGGCGTCGGAATAGACGGCAGCCGTGCGGATGCCAAGGCGCCTCGCCGTGCGGATGATCCTGCAGGCGATTTCGCCGCGATTGGCGATCAGTATCTTCGAAAACATCGGCGGACCCTATTGCGCGGCAATGACTTCGACTTCGAGCAGCCAGGCCGTATCGAAAATACCGGCAATCACGACAGTCATGGCCGGCGTGAGAGAGCCCAGATATTCGCTGCGGATCTCGCGGTTCTCTATCGTATGGTGCCGGTCGGCAAGGAAGGTGGTGACCTTGACGATATCGTCCTTGGTCATGCCGGCCGCCTTCAGCTGGGCATCGACGTTGTGCCAGACCTGGCGAGCCTGCGCCTTGAAACCTTCCGGTAAGGCATCATCGACATCGGTCGGTATCTGGCCGCTGATAAAAAGCAACCGCTCGAAATTTTCGAGTTTTACGGCCTGCGCATAACCGCCGCGGGGTTGCGGCGCATTCTTGGCATTGATGGCATCGCGTTTCATGTCCGTCTCCTCACATCCTGAACAGACCGAAGCGTGTGTCTTCGATCGGTGCGTTGAGTGCTGCCGAAAGCGACAGAGCCAGCACGTCGCGGCTCTTGCGCGGATCGATGATGCCATCGTCCCAGAGGCGGGCCGAGGCGTAGAGCGGATGGCTCTGGGTTTCGAACATCTTGAGCGTCGGCGCCTTGAAAGCGGCCTCTTCCTCCTTCGTCCAAGGCTTGCCGGCACGCGCCAGGGCCTCGCCGCGTACGGTGGCAAGGACACCCGCCGCCTGCTCTCCGCCCATAACGGATATGCGGCTGTTGGGCCAGGTCCAGAGGAAGCGCGGCGAATAGGCCCGGCCGGCCATGCCGTAATTGCCGGCGCCGAAGGAGCCGCCGATCAGCATGGTGATCTTGGGGACCTTGGTCGTGGCCACGGCCGTCACCAGCTTGGCGCCATTCTTGGCGATGCCCTCCGTCTCGTATTTGCGGCCGACCATGAAGCCGGTGATGTTCTGCAGGAAAACCAGCGGAATCTTGCGCTGCGAGCAAAGCTCGACGAAATGCGCCCCCTTCAGCGCCGATTCCGAGAAGAGAACGCCGTTGTTGGCGATGATTCCGACGGGAATACCGTGAATATGGGCGAAGCCGCAGACCAGCGTCGTGCCGTAACGCGCCTTGAACTCATCGAGCCGGGAGCCGTCCACCATGCGGGCGATGACCTCGCGCACGTCATAGGGCGTGCGCAAGTCGGAAGGCACGATGCCGAGGATTTCTTCAGGATCGTAGAGCGGCGCTTCCGGCGTGCGAAGTTCAACGCTCTCCGGCTTGCGGCGATTGAGATTGGCGACGGCCTGCCGTGCGAGCGCGAGGGCATGGGCATCGTCGTGCGCCAGATGATCGGCGACACCGGAGAGACGCGTATGCACATCGCCGCCGCCGAGATCCTCGGCCGAGACAACCTCCCCCGTCGCCGCCTTGACCAGCGGCGGACCGGCAAGAAAGATCGTTCCCTGTTTGTCGACGATGATGGTTTCGTCCGACATGGCAGGCACATAGGCGCCGCCTGCCGTGCAGGAACCCATGACGACGGAGATCTGCGGGATGCCGGCCGCCGACATATTGGCCTGATTGTAGAAGATGCGGCCGAAATGATCACGATCCGGAAACACCTCGTCCTGGTTCGGCAAGTTGGCACCGCCGGAATCGACCAGATAGATGCAGGGGAGATTGTTTTCCGCCGCAATCTCCTGCGCCCGCAGATGCTTCTTCACCGTGATCGGATAGTAGGTGCCGCCTTTGACCGTGGCGTCGTTGCAGACGATCATGCAGTCACGGCCAGAAACGCGGCCGATACCGGCGATCAGCCCGGCACCCGGCGCTTCGTCGCCATGCATTCCATGCGCTGCCGTCGCGCCGATTTCCAGAAACGGTGTGGCAGGATCGATCAGGCCGGCAACGCGATCACGCGGCAACATCTTGCCGCGGCTCACATGCCGTTCACGCGCCTGGGCACCGCCACCTTCCGCCGCCTTCGACGCCGCAGCCTCGGCAAGGCCGATTGCCTCCAGCAACGCGGCGCGATTGTCGCGGAAGCGATCCGAATGCGTCGATATCTCTGA